>SYPI01000266.1 GCA_005804005.1 Planctomycetia bacterium | reverse complement strand
CGCGGCTCGATAGTGCGCTGGCGTTGGCCCGGCGGGAGGGTCTCCCAACGCGCGCGCGCCGCGTCGTACTCCCCGGCGGCGCGGAACTCATCACGCAAGAAGGCTTCGACACCCATCCGCGAACTGGGATAGCGACTCTTGGTGCGCACCACATTCTCGCCGAGGGCAAACTTGATCCCTGGTTTGGCGTCAGGCACGCCAAAGTCGGCGGCCGGTGAACCCCAGCGCAGTTTCACCACGCTGTTCTGGCCTCCAATCGGATTGGCCGAGCCGTGTAACTGGTTTGCCGCAGTCAAGCCGCCAGCCAGCCCGCGATACCAGTTGATGTCGTCGGGATCGAGCGCATCGCGCATGCGCACCTCGGCGGTGCAGGACTGTCCGCCTTCGTTCACGCCGCCGTCTAGCCCGGTGTGGCTGTGGCAGTCGATCAGGCCAGCGGTAATGTGTTTTCCCGTGCCGTCGATCACTCGGGCTTGCGGTGGGGCGCGAAGCTCCGGGCCAACAGCGGCGATCTTTCCATCGATGACCAGCAGATCGGCGCTCTGCAGCACGCCCGCTCCAGCCGATGACCAAATGGTGGCATTGCGTATGACCAGATCCTCCATCTGAGGCTCGGACTCCAGTCCAAAGTCCCCAAACGGCATGGTGAGCGGGACGGAGCGCAGGTCGAAGGCGACAGTCGCTGCGGGCTCCGGTACCGGCGCCGTGGCAGCCGGAGCCGAGGCGCCTTCGGCAACCGGCTCAAGGGCCAGGGCGATTGTCTGCGAGGTTCCATCGATGGAATGCGCCTCAAGACGCGCCCCCTCACCGTTGCGGGTGAGGATGCAGGTGGCATCACCGGCGCCCAGCCCGGCCGCCTTGGGCAGCACGAATGTGATGCGATCCTCATCAACGCGCACATCGCGGCCGCGCAGCGGTTTGGCATCGCCTTCGCGCAGGACCGACACTTCGTTCTTCTCGGCATCGATGCGCAGGCGCAATGGCCCGCCGGACTGCAGCGTGCCAACCAGCGCCCGGGCAAAGATCATTCGCGGCAGCGGGTGCACTTCAAGTCGTCGGCCGGCAATCCACACCTCGCGGGTGATCGAGTCCTCGCCGAACAGTTCGCCATCAACCACCACCAGATTGGCCAGCTTGCCCTTCTCAACCGTTCCGGCGATGTCGTCTACCCCCAGCAGCTTGGCCGGAGTAGTGGTCAGCGCCGCCAGCATGTCTTCAATGGGCAATCCCGCCTCCAGCGCCTTTCGAGCCGCAGCGGGGAATTCTCCGGGCGCCTTCAGGCCGGCGGTGGTCAACGAGAACTTCAGCCCCCGCTCCGCCAGCAGCCGCCCGTTGTGCGGCGCCAACGCCCAGGTTTCCAGCTCGCGCAGGGTGCGCTGCTCGGCAGAGCGCGGATCCGAAACATCCGGAGCGTCGGGAAACTTGAGTGGCACAATCAGGTTGGGCGCAGCGGTGGTGAGCTCGCCCAGCCGACGAAACTCGGTGCCGCTGGACACCACCGCGCTGCGCAGGCCCAGTTCCTCGGCGATCGAGTCAACTCGCAGCGCGTCGCCCTCGGAGCGCACCTGAAACACCACTAGTTCCTGACCAGCCGCGGCCGCGGCCAGCGAGTCGAGCGCCGCCGAGCCAATCGGCGCCTGGTTGTCAGCGGGGGAGTCGCGCCATAGTTCCTTGGCCCGGGCCATCCAGGCGGCATCAAGCATGGTCTGTCGCAGCAGGGCAATGGCCCCCACGGTGGAGGTCGGGTACGCCTCAGATTCGTCATCCTCGCGCGGGTGATCAAGGGAAGCGGCCTGACCGGCCGAGCGATGCAGGGTGCGGATGTCCGCTTCGTCTCCGCTGAGCAGCAACACCTCGCCGCCGCCGCGCAGAACTCCCCAGTCGGGGTAGGCGGCGATCAGCGTGAAGCCGACCGCGCGCAATGCCTTGCGGGACTCACCATCCGGCAGGGGAAGCTGATCGACACTCAGTTGAGGAACGACATTGTGGTTCCAGTGCGCTCCAGCTTCGTGGGCTGTCTGGCGCGCAGCGACCTCACTGGCCAGCGGCACGAACGCATCAATGAACCCGGCATAGACGGTCCAGCCATGGGCATCGTGACGGGTTGTTCCGGCGGGAATCTCCACCGCCGTGCCCACCGCCTCGATGAAGCCGTCGCGCATCAGAATGGTGGCGTTCTCAACCACTTCGCCGGGGCGGACCACCACCCGGGCATGCTCCAGTGCATCGCGGCGGACATCGGCCTCGCGCATCCCATTGGTGGGCGCGGCCTGACCGATAGCACCGGCGACAACTACAGCCAGAACTGCGGACATTGCTCCAGTCTACGGACTGAGGCCTAATCCCCGGAGTTTTCAGCGATCATTCGCTGAATTGCGGTGGCCAGACGCTCTGGGGTCTCCAGCGACCCGTTGGCGATGGCCTGTCGCAGTTTCTGGATCCGTTCCACTCGCACATCGGGAAGTTCCCGCAGTCGCTCCATGTTCCGCTCGTGGGTGATCTCGTCGGGAGAAGACTGCTCCGGGCAATGCCGCCAGCAGGGACGATCAGGACTCGTGTCCGCAGTTGCGCGCCGCGGTGGACTGGTGAGGCGCGAAGGTGTTCCAGTGCTGCCGCACGCGGCGCGATCTGGGGTGCTGATCTGGGAAACATCGGCCATGGGAAACTCCTCAGGCTGGCTACTCGTGTCCTTCCGAGGAGCCGACCGTTGCTGTTTGCGACTGCGTCCGTGCTGTGAATCCGCTGCGAAGCCGCGTCCTGCTGAGCCTTCGCCGCGAGTGTGGATATCGTCGGGCATCCGTGGTTTCCTTGAGTGAAAGCGTCGTCGCAAGAGCAGTCGAGTTTCCCCTCGGCTGCGTACTTCCCTATGATGGATTCCAAGCCGATTCATAGGCAGTTCCATTAGAAAAGAAACCGTGTGATTCTCGGACCACACACCTGTGGCTGGTAATAACAGCGTGGAATCAAGATTTGTCATCCTGTGCGTGCTGCTGCTTGCGGTGCTGGGTGGTTGCACCAGCCAGGAAAAGCCGAAGGGATCGCCGACCGCTGCCACACCCCGATCCGGACCAGATTCGCTGGCTTGGGACTCCGATACCGCAGCACCAGGCGCAGCCGCGCGAACACCATCAGGCGCGAAGCGCCAAGACAACTCTGCCTCCGCGCTGGCAGCGCCGCAGGGCACTTGGGGTGTGGTGCTGGCGACATTCACCGGTGACGGGCACCGCCAGACCGCCGAGTCGTTCCGGGTAGATATCGCTCGGCGGTTCCCTGAGGTGGCGGCTGCGTACGTGGTGCCGCGCACCGATGGCAGCGCGGTTCTGGTCGGCCACTTCGCCGGCCCGACCGATTCAGCGGCCCGTTCAACTCTGCAGCAGGTGAAGGCGATCAGCGATGGGCGCCAGCAGGCGTTCCCCCGGGCGATGCTCTCGCGGACTGAGTCCAGCGCCGCGCCCATGGGCCGATTTGATTTGCGTCAGGTGCGGCGGCGGTTCGACGGTCCCGGCGAGCTCTACACAGTGCAGGTCGCAGTGTGGGGAGATTTCGGCAGCAGTCAAATGAGTCTGGCCACCATCCAGGCCCGCGCCGAGCAGCACACCAATGAACTGCGCCAGCGGGGGCTGCCAGCGTTCTATCACCACGATGACGATCGCAAGTTGAGCATTGTGACCGTCGGCATCTTTGACTCGAAGGCCTACGACCCGCGTAGCACGCTTTACTCCCCGGAAGTCGAAGCGACCATGACGCAGTTCCCGGTGCACCTCATGAACGGTGAGGAGTTGCTGCTGCAGACCGACCCCAACAAGCCGGGCCATATGGAGCCGCAGCGATGTCGGCTGGTTGAGATCCCCAAGTGAGCGCGGTCCGCAAACCGAAGTCGCTGCGCGGGGCGGGTGCTGGCGAAGGATCGGTGAGTGCCGCGCCAGATTCGGCCCCGGGCGGTGATCCGGTGGTGGCGCGGATGGCGGCGTTCGCGCTGGACGGCGAGATCCGCGGCCAGTCGGCGGCGATCGAAGCGCTGACAACGGCATTGACATCGGGTCGCGCCCACCATGCCTGGATCATTCATGGGCCGGCCGGAGTGGGCAAGTGCTCCACCGCGCTGCGCTGCGCCGCGCTGCTGGTTGACCCCCAGACCACAGCTGATGATCGAGCGGCGTTCAGCCCGCCGCGGGTAACTCGCAGCGCCGAACTCCTGCGTGGCGGCACCCATCCCGACATTCACCTCATTCGCCGCGATCTGGCCGCCGCCAGCGCCGACCGTGAACTAAGGGAACGCAAACAGTTGAGCATTCCCATCGGACTTCTGCGGGAACGGATGCTCGGCGGTTCGAGCGGTGATGGGAAGTCGTTCGAGTCGGTGGTTGGTCGCACGCCGTTCATGGGAATGGGCAAGTGCTTCGTCATAGATGGCGCCGACGAGATGGAGGTCGAGGGGCAGAACGCACTGCTCAAGACACTGGAAGAGCCCCCGGCGGGCACGTTTATCTTCCTGATCACCCCACACGAAGATCGCCTGCTGCCAACCATCCGCAGCCGCTGTCGCCGCCTGCGGTTCAACACGCTCTCGGAGGATGACATGGCCCTCGCGCTGGGTGAGTCCCTCGGCGCCCTCAGTGCCACCGAGCAGGCGTGGGTGCGGCGGTTCTCCGCCGGCAGCCCCGGCCGGGCTCACTTGGCTGCCTCGCGCGGGCTTAGTAAGTGGGCAGTGGAAATCGAAGGAGCGATGGACCAATGCCATAGCGGCCAGTTCCCGGTGGCGTTCGCCGAGCGTCTGGCCGAATTGGCCGGTGAGTACGCCGACGCGGCGGTCAAGGAGAACGAGCGACTCAGCAAGGAGTCGGCCAATCGCGACGGCACATCGCTGGTGCTGGCGATCGCCGGCGAGAGTGTGCGGCGTCGCCTGTCGGAGTCGATCGCCGAAGCCCGCGACGAAGACGCTCAGCGGATGGCGCAGTGGACCGACGCCCTAGTCGACTGCGAACGCCACCTCCGCGCCAATGTGAACATGAGATTCGCCTTTGCCGAGTTGGCCATTCTCATGCACAGCGGTGCGGAGTGACCATGAAGCTGGAGATCGAACGGGTCTGGGTTCTGTCGCGGCTGCCGGAGATTCCCGCTGGCGCGGCGCGTTGGCAGATCGAGCAGGGCTACCTGCCGATGACGGCACCGAGCAGTGGCGCAGGCGGCCCGTTTATCGATCCCGGTCGCATCCGCCGGGTGAGAACCACCGATGGCCAAGTGTGCCACTTCCACACCGTCAAGCGTGGCACCGGACTGGTGCGCGAGGAAACCGAGCGGGAAATCACCGCCGCAGACTGGGACCGTCAATGGCCACTGACCGTGGGGGCCCGTCTGGAAAAAACCCGTTTCCGGGTGCGCGAAGGGGAGCTGGTCTGGGAGGTGGATGAGTTTCGTGGACTGGGGCTGGTGATGGCCGAGGTGGAGTTGCCCACCGAGACGAGCGCTGCCCCGATTCCCCGGTGGCTTCAGCCATTCCTCGGCGCGGAAGTCACCAGCGACCCGCGGTATCGCAACTCCGAGATCGCCCGGCGCGGGGCGCCAACCCACCCCGGTTTCGCCTAGGATTCCCACCCCAATGGCCAAGCTCCGCTGCAGCATCGTCACCCCCGCCGAGAGCGTCATGGACGCGCCGGTGAACTATGTCACATTTGAAGCGTGGGATGGCCAGCGCGGTGTTGAGTCAGGAACCAGCCCGTTCCTGGTGAAACTGGGCGCTGGGGCGGCGCGCATTGATCTGGCCGATGGTTCGAGCAAGCGTTACGCCATCGAGGGCGGATTCGCCCAGATGCAGGGCGGCGCGCTGACGCTTCTGGCAGACGCGGCAATCTTGGCCGAGTCGATCGACCTAGCGGCCGCTGAGCGCGATCTCTCGGCGGCCAACGCCCAGGTGCTGGCTGCCAACGAGAAGCCGCTGAGCCTCGAGCAGCGCGAGGAGCTGGAGCGCTCACAGCGCTGGGCACTGAGTCGAGCGGCACTGGCCAGGACTGTTCGCAGCTGACATACCCTGTGGCCGTGGCCGACGAAAAGCCAACGCTGATCCCGCCCGAGGAGACCCAGTCCGGTCTGGCACCGTGTGCTGACTTGCCGTTGGCGGCGCGCGTCGAGGCGGTGCTGCTAGCAGCTGATAGACCGCTTTCCGACGGGCGGATCGCCGACCTGCTGGGGCTGGAACTCAGTGATGGCTCACCGGCTGGTAGGGTCCGCGGCGCGGTTGAGGAGTTGAACACTCAGTACACCGATGGCGGCCGGGCATTTCGCATCGAGCAGGTGGCTGGCGGGCGGCAGATGCTCACCCGCTCCGAGTTTGCCCCGTTGGTTGAGCGATTGCGCGGGGCTCGCGCCCAGCAGCGGCTGACTCCCGCGGCGCTGGAAACTCTGGCGATCGTTGCCTATCGGCAGCCGATCCTGCGGGCGGGAATTGAAGCCATCCGCGGGGTGGCCTGCGGCGAAGTGCTGCGGGCCCTGATGGAGCGGCGCATGGTTCGCATTGTCGGGCGCAGTGAAGAACTCGGTCGGCCGATGCTGTACGG
>SYPI01000044.1 GCA_005804005.1 Planctomycetia bacterium | reverse complement strand
GGCGCTGGCGCTGGAGATTCACCTGCGCGAGCCAGCAGGGGAGGAGGGTGCGAATGCCGATCCGCTGTTGCCGCGGATGCAGATGGCCATGGGAGTGTTGCGGCAGGCGGCTGGCAGCGCTGCCGCCCTGGCTGGCCGACCGGTGGAGGTGCAGATCAGCATCGATCGCGGCTCGGAGCTGTTGGTACTTGTGCCCCATGGCATTCGGGTAGTGCCGGACCGGGCGCTCGTCGGTCAACTGGCGCGGCTGTTCCCCGATTGCGTCCAGGTGCGCGGCGGCTGGCGGCCCGAGCCGAAGCGGGCGCGCGGGGCTTGGCAGGGGGCCCAGAATGCTTCGGGGGCGGACTAGCTCGCCAGTCCGATCACTCTCTCGCAGCGGTCGCAAAGTTCGTTGGCGGCAGCCGGCGTTGCCGCCTCGGCGATGATGCGAAAGATCGGTTCAGTGTTGGAGGCGCGCAGGTGAATCCAGCCCTCGGGCAGGTCGACGCGAAGGCCGTCGGTGCGGTCGACGCGCGCGCCGGGGAAGGCGGCGGCGACTCGGGTGAGCGCTGGTTGAATCTGCTCTTCGCCACCCAACTGCGCCCAACTGATCTTGCGCTTCACCATGGCGTAACTCGGCAGGTCAGCGACAATCGCTGAGAGGGGTCGACCCTCGGTGGCCAGAAGTTCAAGAATCAGCGCCATCGCGCTCAGTGAGTCGCGGACCCAGCAGATTTCCGGCCAGATCACGCCGCCATTTCCCTCGCCGCCGAGAATCGCGCTGCCAGCGCGCATCGCTTCGACCACATTCGCCTCGCCGACCGCGCTGCGGGAGACGCAACTGCCGGGGAACCGTCTGGCAATGTCATCGATGCGCCGACTGGTCGAGAGGTTTGTCGCCAGTGCGCCGCCGCCGCGACGCTGCAGCAGGCGCATGGCGCAGAGGGCTAGGGTGCACTCCTCACCGATGTAGCGGCCGTGCTCGTCCAGAACCGCCAACCGATCGGCGTCGGGGTCCTGAGCGAAGCCGGCGGTGAGTCCGCGGGTGTTCCGGGCGCTCTCCGCCAAGGCAGTCAGGTTCGCCTCGAGTGGTTCCGGGGTGTGGGCGAACGAGCCGGTGTGTTCGCCGTTGACCTGGGCCACCGTTGCTCCGAGTTTTTCAAGCAACAGCCGACCAGAGCGGGCGCCGCCGCCGTTGATTGAGTCGAGAATCACCCTCGGCATCAGCCGCCGGACCGCGGCGCAATCGATCTGCGCGGCGACCGCCGCGGCGTGGAGGGCGTCGGCATCAGGGCCGTTCAACGACTGTCCCGCCGGCACTCCCAAGGTGAGGTCCCGATTCTCATGATTGAACCAGTTGCTGATTCGCCCGGCAGCTTCTGCCCCCGGTGCCGCGCCAGTGCTGTCAATGACCTTGAGCCCGTTCCATTCAATCGGATTGTGACTGGCAGTGATCACCAAGCCGGCGGCGGCGCGCTGCGCCCGCACCATCCAGCTCACGGTCGGTGTGGCGACGATTCCCAGATCCATCGTGTCGAGGCCACACTCCTGGAGTTCGGCGATTGCTCCCTGGGCCAGTTCCCCCCCCGAACCACGGCCATCACGCCCGATCACCACAGTGCGGCCGGGATGTTGGCGAACACGCAGGTCCGTGGCCACGGCGCGCGCGAAGCGGCGCGCGGTCTGCGGCGTCATCGACGCGCCAACAATCCCGCGCAAACCAGAAACGGAGAGCATCAGTGGGGCCACGGTCACGCGCCGCAAGGTACAGGCGCGCCGGAACATTCCGGGGCGCGGCCTATACTCAGAATCTCATGTACGAGGCGCAAATCGTGACGGCGTTTCGCGCTGCTCATGCCGTCACCATTGCCGGGCGGCCCGAGGAGTCGCATGTGCATGAATGGACGGTGCGGGTGGTGGTGGGGACGCGCGCCCTCGACCCTGACGGGCTGGTAGTCGACTTCCACCGACTGCAGAGTGAGTTGGCGGCAGTGCTGGCTCCCTGGCAGGGCGCGGACCTCAATGAGGCGGCTGAGTTTGTCGGGCGGAACCCCTCGGCCGAGGCTGTCGCTGAGTCAATCGCTCGTGCGCTGCAAGGTCGATTGGGATCCGCGGTGGCGGTTCAGAGTGTTCTGGTGACTGAAGCGCCCGGTTGCGCGGCTCGGTTCGTCTGTTCGGCTGGAGCCGTCCGATGAATCGGCGCGCCCCACGCCACACGCGCCCGAGTCGCACGGTCTTTTCGCTAGCCGCCGAGCCGATCGCGGGTGAATCATTGACACCGTCGGCACAGCCCGGGGGCGGCTCAGGGGTCGGGGCGGCAGGATCGACTGAGCCGAATCCGGCCGAAGCCTCAAGCGGGCCAGACTGGCTGAGCGAGCCAGCCCGCTTCCTGAGCCGCGACCTGTCGTGGCTGGAGTTCAACGCCCGCGTTCTGGCCATCGCTCAGGATGTGAGTACGCCACTGCTTGAGCGGGTGCGATTCCTATCGATCTTCTCCAGCAATCTGGACGAGTTCTTCATGAAGCGCGTCGGTCGGCTGCGCGAGTCGGTGCAGTCAGGCCGAGCGCTGCCCGGTGCCGAGGCCTACGGTCCGGCCGATCTGCTCTTTCAAGTGCGCGAGCGGATCCAGAAGTTGCTGTTGGCCCGCACCGAGTGCTGGAGGAAGTCAGTGCGTCCGGCGCTGGCTTCGGCCGGAATCCACATCCTGCACTGGGAAGACCTGTCTGGTGAGGAGCGCGCCGAAGCCGACCACTGGTTCACCCGCAATGTGTTTCCGATCCTGACGCCGCTAGCGGTTGATTCCGGTCACCGCTTCCCGTTCATCTCTAATCAGAGTCTGTCGCTGGCCCTGCTGGTGCGGCGACCTGGGGCAACCGAGGCGCACTTTGCTCGGGTGAAGGTTCCTGATGCGCCAGCCCGACTCCTGCGTCTGGGCTCGGCGCTGCGCTTCGTCTCGGTTCGCGAAATCATCGAGCGCAATCTGGGCGAACTGTTCCCGGGGATGGAAGTCCTGCAGACGCTGGGATTCCGCGTGACCCGCGACGCTGAGCTGGACCCCAGCGACGAGCAGCCCGATGACTTGCTCGAGGCCATGGAGCGACAACTCAAGGAGCGCCGCTTCGCCGATGTGGTGCGATTGGAGGCGCCGGCGGGGGGCGGCCGGATTCTGCGGTTCCTGGCCGACGAACTGGCCGTGGGTCCGGAAGACATCTACGAAGTCGATGGACCGCTCGACTACACCATGCTCGACACGATCGCTGATCTGGACATCGGCGAATTGCACTTTCCCCGCTGGGCGCCCTCCGCGCCGCGGGCCCTTGAAGACCAGAGCAAGAGCATCTTCGCGCAGATCAGAGCCGGAGACATTCTCCTGCAACATCCCTACGACTCGTTTGAAGCCAGCGTCGAGCGGTTCGTGCGCGAGGCCGCCGCCGATCCCAAGGTGCTGTGCATCAAGCAGAGCCTCTACCGCACTTCCGGCGACGGGGCCTTCGTGAACGCCTTGGCCCGCGCCGCCGAGAGCGGAAAGCAGGTGGCGGTGCTGGTGGAGTTGCGGGCCCGCTTCGATGAGGCCCGCAACATCAGTTGGGCGCGCAAGCTGGAGGATGCCGGGGCCCATGTGGCTTACGGAGTGGTCGGCCTGAAGACCCACACCAAGATGGCACTGGTGGTGCGGCAGGAGGCCGCCGGGCTGCGCTGCTACGCCCATGTCGGCACCGGCAATTACAACTCGCGAACCGCCAGCATCTACGAGGATCTCAGCCTGCTCACCTGCAATCCGGAGATCACCGAGGATGTGGTCGATCTGTTCAACCTGATGACCGGTCGATCGCGGCAAACGGAGTTCCGGCGATTGCTGGTGGCACCAGTGGCCATGAAGCAACGATTCCTGGAGCTGATCGAGCGCGAGGCGGCCTTTGCCCAGCAGGGGCAGCCAGCGCGCATCGTGGCCAAAATGAACCAGTTAGAGGATCGCGGCGTGATGGACGCCCTCTACCGAGCCAGTCAGGCGGGTGTGCCGATTGACCTGCTGGTGCGCGGCTTCTGCTGCCTCCGGCCCGGAGTCCCCGGTCTCAGCGAGAACATTCGGGTGCGCTCGATAGTCGGTCGGTTCCTAGAACACAGCCGCATCTTCCACTTTGGTGCCGGCCGGGCCGATCCGCTCGATGGCGAGTTTTTCATCGGCAGCGCCGACTGGATGTATCGAAATCTGCAGACGCGCGTGGAAGCCGCCGTGCCCCTTGAGTCGCGTGGGCATCGTGAATCGGTCTGGCGAATCCTGAAGTGGTCGATGGAAGACACCCGACTCGGCTGGGACATGCAGGGTGATGGTTCGTTCCGCTCCAGCGCCTCCACGGAGACCGCCCAAGCAGATGACCGACAACTCGGCCTGCACTCGCGCCTCATGGCTGCGGCGGTGGCCGGAACCAGCCTAGTGCGACCCCAAAGTGACTGATCGATTCAGGAGCCGCCTGAGGGCTCAATGGCGTGCGGGGCCGACACCGCCCGACCAACCTCGCGGCCCCCGCCAGCGAACCCGACCGAGGGGCGCTGAATTCCGGCGTCAAACAGCATCTGGGCCAGGCGGTTGGTGGCTAGATAGCGAATCTCGCCCTTGGCCTGCCAAGGCGCAGGTGTGGTCAATGCAACACTCGGCGACAGGATTACGGCCGGCACCGACTCAGTGACCGTCTCATGGGCCGGGATGGTGCGGCCAGTGATCCACTTGCCGTGGTATGCCGACGCGCCGGGCATGCTGAGTGAGTACTCAAACTCATCCAGCCGAATCGGAGTCGCGCCCGGGTTGGTCAGTTCCAGTCGCAACGCGTACTCGCTGGCTTCCTGCCCCGCAGTCACCAGATCAACCGCCGTCACCCGAACACTCGGCCCGGTTCCGCAGCCAGCCATTGCCAACCCCAGCGCGGCAACGCAGGTGCGGCAGGCGAGGATCCCCGCTGTGCGCATCGGGTGCATGGCGGCAGGGTAGCAGGCCGCGCCGCATAGGATTTCCGAGATGGCAGTTCGGCGCTGGCTAGTTTTCGGTTTGATCGGAGCGGCGCTGGTGAGTGCCCCTGCCGGTGCGCAGCAGCTGGGAGTGGTGGCGGTTGACGAATCCCCGACCGCCACGCAGTTGCTTGGACAGGTCTCCGAGTTCGTGGTCGGCAATCCGGACGAGGCGGCTCGAATCGTCCGGCGACTGTTCAGTGAGTTCCGCACTCGATTGGTGGTCAGTGCTGCGGACGCCGACCTGTTCGTCCCGGTGGAAGTGCGCGTGGCCGATCTGCTGCGGGAACAACCCGAGTTACGCCAGCGTCTGCGCCAGGAGGCGCAGGGCGGCGCCCACCAACTGCTGC
>SYPI01000043.1 GCA_005804005.1 Planctomycetia bacterium | reverse complement strand
TACAACGGCTCAAGCCCCTCGGGCTACACCGGCTACGAGATCAAAGACACCGGTGGGCTGGCCGATCCGTGGGCGGCGCACATCGCCGTTTGCAATGCGGTCACCAACGGCTCCACGACCAACTGGCCAGCCATCGATGCCATCGTGGCGATCGATCCGTCGTCCTGGTCTTGCGTTTGGGAAAACCTCCTCACCGACGATGACAGTTACTCCAACAAGGGCTGCGATTTCGTCACCTACCGGGATCCGATCGACGGGCGCACTCATGTTCTGCAAACGGACGCCAACGAAACCTTCACCCAGACCAGTTGGGCACCGACCCGCAATTTCACCTCGACCACCAAGCCGCTCTTGAGCCATGTCTTTGGCATTCCCGAACTGCGCCAGCGCTATCTGGCCCACTACCGCACCGCCAAGCAGGAACTCAGTTGGGCGGTCATGGAGCCAGTCTTCACCGCCATGCGCAACCGCATCGAAGCGGCGGTGCAGGCTGACCCGAAGAAGATTTACTCTTACACGCTCTTCACGCAGAACTTCACCCAGACAGTCACCCTGCCCGGCGGCGGACCAGGTGGCGGCACCGTCGTTGGGCTGTCGCAGTTCGTGAACAACCGCCTTGCCTACCTGAACACTCAGGCCGAACTGGTGGCCAACGGGCCGACGATCACCGAGGTCCAGCCGTCGGATTCGTTCCCCGATCCATCGCAACAGGTGTGGATCACCGCCGCGGTCGCGCCAAACCCCAGCGCCATCTCGCGGGTCGATCTCTTCTATCGCACATCGCTGGCGTCGCAGTATCAGCGGCTGCAGATGTTCGACAACGGCGCCTCCGGTGACGGACCGGCGGGTAACGGGGTCTACGGTGCACTCCTCCCTTTCAGCGGCAACGCCGGGCAACTGCTCCGCTACTACGTCATGGCCACCGCCGCCAACTCCTACAACTCAGTCACCTTCTCGCCGGCGCTGGCCGAGAACGGGCCGGCTGATTTCAGCTACAGCTTTGGTATGAGCGGCCTGCGCGTGACCGAGTGGATGTACTCCGGCGTCAGCGGCGAGTTTCTGGAACTCACCAACACCAGCACCGCGCCGATCGATCTGGCGGGCTGGAGCATCAACGATGAGAGCGCCGCCCCCGGCGGCTTCAGCATCTCATCGGTTGGTGTGCTGCAACCGGGCAAGTCGGTCGTCGTTACCGACGCCGCCCCGGCGACATTCGCCTCCGCCTGGAGCATCAACACTGCCACCACTCCGGTGCTCGGGCCCAACCTGACCGCCGAACTCGGCCGTAACGACAGCATCTATGTGTTCAACTCGTCCGGCGGATTGGTAGAGCGCCTGCGCTACGGCGATGAGGACTATCCCGGCACGATCCGCACGCTGGGAACCTCCGGCCACACCTGTCGCGAGTCGGTCGGTCAGGACAATGTGGGTGAGTGGTTCTTCGCTCAGGCTGGGGATGCCTACCAATCGCGCCTCTGCCTGACTGGCGAAGTCGGCTCACCAGGCGTCTGGGCGAATGTGTCGTGCTTCGCCCCCGCGTGCCCGGCAGATCTAGATGGGGACTCGGTGATCAGCGGTGGAGATCTGGCCGTACTCCTCAGTGCTTGGGGTGGCAGCGGAGCGGCCGACCTCGACGGCTCCGGCACAGTGGACGGCAGCGATCTGGCTTCGATGCTCGGCGCCTGGGGCGCCTGCCCGTAGTCTGCGCTTCACTATGGGCCGCGCACAGTGAACCTCGACTGGCTCACCGACTCGTTCCAGAGCGACCAGACTGTGTCCGCGTCGAAGGTCACCATCCGGCTGCTAGCCGGACTGGGCTTCGGGCTGGCGATTGCGGGCATCTACCGGGTCACTCGCGGGCCGCAGGTGGCACGCAGTTCGCTGATCGCCACGCTGGTGCTGCTCACCGTTCTCATTGCCATGACCACCGTGGTCATTGGCGACAATGTGGCCCGCGCCTTCAGCGTGGTGGGGGCCCTCTCAATCGTGCGCTTCCGAACAATCGTTGAGGACACTCGCGATACTGCATTCGTCATCTTTGCCGTGGGCGTTGGCCTGGCGGTTGGCGCCGGGTTTCTGGTGGTGCCGCTCATCGGCCTGCCGGTTGCATTCACCGCGGCCTGGATCTTCCACCGCCTCCTCGACGCCGACACAGTGCGCGCCTCACCGGGCCTATGGTGCAATGTCAATGTTCGGGTGACCGATGGCTTCGCCAATGAGGGGGTGGTGCGCACGGCGCTGGAGCGGCACTCCCGCAAGACCACTCTCCTAGGCGTGGGCACCACCAAGACCGGCGAGATGATCGAGGAGAGCTATGAAATCGCCGTATCTGACGAGGGGGCGCTGCGCGGCCTGGCCGCAGACCTGCTAGCCATCGACGGCGTCAAGTGGGCCGAAGTGCGCCGGCGCTAGCGCCGCAGAGCCTCAGTTCGCCAGGGCGCTGCGCAGCGTCAGTCCCGCCACGCAGAAGAGCACGATCGCCACTCCGATCTGCAGCCAGCGCGGCCGAGCCCGCCGGGCGATGATGCTGCCCAGCACCACCGCGGGCAGCGACCCGGCCAACATCGGCAGCAGCATTGAAATGTCAACCTGACCCATGAGCAGGTAGCCGCCGCCGGCAACCATCGCCAACGGAATGGCGTGGGCGATATCGGTTGCCACCAGTTTCTGTGGCGTCATGCGCAGTGGGTAGAGCCACAGCAACATCACCGTGCCGACTGCTCCGGCACCAATGGAGGTGAGCGCTACCAACAGACCGAGTAGAGCGCCGGCCATCACCGTAAGCACCGGTTGGCGCGACTTGAATCTGTCCGGCTCCCCCAGGCGGGAGTTTCGCGCCCACGCTTGCAGCCTCGGCGCGGCGATGAGCCCGACGGCGGTCACCAGCACAGCGCCGCCGACGGCTGTGGTGAGCCAGCCCAAACTTCCTGAGATGTGCTCCCGAGAAACCACTGCCACGGTTACCGCGGCAACTGGCAGGCTCCCCAGCCAAAGCTTGCGCACCACCCGCCAATCGATCGCGCCACCTCGCTGGTGGATGCCGACAGCGGCGCACTTGGTGATGGTTGCGAACCACAGGTCCGTGGCTACGGCGGTCCCGGGTGCCACCCCCAGCAGAAGCAGAATCGGAGTCATCAATGATCCACCTCCGATGCCCGTCAGTCCCACCATGAGCCCGGTGCAGGCGCCGGCGATGGCGTAGTTGGTGGAACTCATTTCCGCTGAATCAATTGCACCAGAAAAATGGTGTGTGTGTGGAGGGGGGGGGGGGGGGTATCGGAACCGAGGCTACAGCGCCCTGTCTGCCATGCGCCTAGCGACCGATTTGCGCACGCCCCAGTCGCTCGCTAAATTGCCGCCCGTGCCGATCAGATGTCCGGAGAAACAGATGGGCGCACTTCAAAACACAATCCGGCAGGCGGAGGCTCCATTGAAATCACTCGCGAATGTCGGGTCAGGACTCTCAGGCGCAGTCATTGTCGCGCTGGTCGTAGCACTTGGCTGGCCTAGCACGGCTCTCGCCGATGGCCCGACCATGAGCGGCAAGGTCACGGGAGTATCCGTGCGCTTTCAGCCAGCCAACCATCCGCAGTTGCCCTCGGCG
>SYPI01000265.1 GCA_005804005.1 Planctomycetia bacterium | reverse complement strand
GTGACTTGGGTCGGATTCGGATTGCCCGGGCTAGCCGGATCCTCATCGAACACCCCCAATGCCAGCAGGTGATCAAGTCGCGCCGCCCCCTGCGCCGATCCATCATCAAGGCTCAGGCTCGCCGAACTAGACCCGGGTGCGGTTGGATACTCATCCACTGCCCCGGTTCCGTGCGGCTGCCGACCCCACACCATCGGCGGCATTGCGTAGACGATCGCCGTGCAGGGCCGCTCTTCAGTGGTTGGACCGAGTACGGCGTTGTCCGGGAAGCGGAAGGTGTAGCCCCAGGCGTTGATGCGGAAGTCCTTCAGGCTGATCGGGGTGTCGTAGGGATTTCCGACCTGACAGACGAACACCACGCGCCCTCGCGAGCGCTGGTCAATCGAATACTGCCCGCCGCCGGGCACCTGCTGCGCCCCGGGGCCGTTGGGAACGCGCCAGTGATCCTTGTCCCACTCGGCAACCAGCGGGTTCTGCCCGCCCAGCGGCTGGTCCACGCGCGTCTTGGGATAGGCGAACGCCATGAAGCACTGCATGATGAACGGGTGCTTCTCGAGGCCAATGTGCCGCACGAAGGTGGTGGCGCTGGCAGATTCCCGAAGCGCCGCGGGGTGAGGGTCGAGTGGTGAATCCAGAATCGGACCGGGCTTGCTCCGCGGCTCGTCGTAGATGCCGTTGGCCCAGCCGGTGACCCCGGTCACATTGACCGTCGCCCCCTGCTCCACGGGATCGATAAACACCAGTGGAAGCCCCGCCGCGTCGCGGGCCACCTGCGTGGCTTCGTCGCGGTACTGCTGGGCGTTGGCCGCCCATGAAGCCGCCATCGACTCGGTCTGCTCGCGCAGGTACATCAACTCGCCTTGCAGGCTGGTCCATGTGGCTGACTGGGTCGGAGTGAGGGCCAGATCAGACCAGTAGCTGCGCCCGGCGCCAAAGTCGTTAGCCCCCACGCCCGTGAAGTCGCGGTCCAGAACATCCGGGGTTTCGAGCAACGCGCGACGCAGGGTGTGCGCCAGATCAATCCGCCACTGTTCGCCGGACATTTGCGCCGCCTCGTAGTACTCCAGAGTGTTCAGCGGCGGCATCGGAACCGCTACGGCGGGTGCCAGTTCAAACACCCATGCTGGCAGGATCTCGCTGCGCAGGTCGACCTTCCCCATGAGGCGCTCGTAGGCGGAAGGCGCCACGATCTGTGCCAAATTTGGAATGACGCCATTGAGTGGGCTGTTGGCGACGGCCGGCACGAACAGCGCGTTGGCAGCACCCTGATCTGCCGGAAAGATCCGGCTGCTGCCCAGTCCGTATGGCCGCGCCTGAACCGGGTCCTGAGCCGGGGCAACCCGCACCGCCAGCCCCCCGGGGTAACCGCCCGAATCGGCGGCGGCAAACGGGTATCCGACAGGCAGTTGGAAGTCGAGGTAGTTCCAGTTGGTCGAGAAGTACGGCGTCGGCCAGTCCCACGGCGGGCGCTGGTCATTGGTGGCGCCGCTGAACACGGTCAGCTTGCGGCGGATGTCGCGCACCAGTTGCAGATTGTCCAGGCGATCTGGTGAGTAGTCGCTGGTCTCCTCTTCTGACCAGGTGGAGCGCAGGATGCTGGGCGCATCGGCGGAGGTACTGGCTGCCAGTTGGTCGTTGGTGGTGTCAACCCCAAGGGCGCGCTCCAAGCGACTTAGCACGGTCGGGTCATTGCTCGAACTGGTACCGCGCAACTCGATCTCATCATCCACGCCGAAGCTTGACAGTTCCGGCAGGTCGTTGAGGCCATCACCATCGACATCCAACTGCACCAGTTCTGGGGCACCACGCGACTGCCGGAAGGAGAGCCGCCGCTCGAACTCATCGAGCAGGAAGTCGTCAAACGGGAGCGCCGGAGTGCCGTCGGCGCGGATGAAGCGCCGCTCGCGCATGAACGAGGTCTCGTTCTGCGCCGGAGTGGCCGGATTTAGCGTGGCTGGCCCCGCCCAGCGGGCGTTGTTGAAGCTGGCCTGAATGGGGGGCCAAAGGGTCGGCGGCAGAAAATCATCGCCGCTCGCCTCGCGGTCGCGGTTGTCCCGCGAGTTCAGCATGGCTACCGGCACCTGGTCGCGCTCAGTGTCGTCCCGCACATCGTTCGACGGCCCAAGGGCAAGATCGGCCGGAGTGTGGCCGCGGGTGGACCACGGGTCGAAGCGGGTCGCGGTATTCAGATCGAGCATGCCCCCGTTGTCAACCACGGTGACCGCGGCAACTTGCCGCATGCCCTTTTCCAGATTGGACGGCACAGTGAACCAGAACGAATCGGTCCAGCCGTCGCCGTCGGCATCAGCCAGTGTGCGCCCGACATTCCACCGTGCGGTGTAGGGCACGAACTCATCGGCTGGCTCCTCGCCTGCCTCGCATCGCACCCCGTCGCCATCCAGGTCGGCTAGGCGGAAGAGGTTCGGCGGCGTGCTGGCCGTGTCCCGATAGCCAGTTTGGTGGAGAGTCGGATCGAACCAGTCGGCCCACACGGCCTCCCAAGAGGTAGCTGCCGCTGGGCCAGTCAAGGTGGCGAATACGCCCGGCTCAACATTGGCTAGCCACTGCTCAACCGGCACATCGAGATCGACCTGGATATTCGGCTGCAGCCCTGCGGCTGCGCCGACATCCACTAGGTCGTAGCGAATATTGCTCACGTCCCAGCAGATGCGCCAACCGTTGTTGGGCCTACCCAGATTTGACAGGTGCAGCCACCAGCCGAATCCGGTCTGCCGGTTGGGGTTGTCGCGCTGCGCGGAGTACACCCTCAGGGGCTCGCTGCTGCGCAGCCAGCGGGTGTCGCCCATGCCTGGACCACCCGGCGGGTTCCAGTCGCCGATTGGCAGGTTGGCCACGCTTACCCGAGCCCCATTGGGGTTCCAATCGCCCTGCGGATAGCCCTCGCCGTCGGCGGTGGCGTTGTCGGGCCAGTTGGTCCATGGGTTGACGGCGTAGGGCGCGAAGTTGAAGCCGTCAGCCGCCCAGGAGAACCCGGCGCTCGGATCGACATAGCCAGTCACCTC
>SYPI01000264.1 GCA_005804005.1 Planctomycetia bacterium | reverse complement strand
GTCGCGCCTGGTACACCGGCGGCGGACACACCGACGAGTCCTTCAGCGAGGAACTGTTCCGCGCTCACCTGCGCGGCGGACTGGACTGGGCGACGCGCCGCGCGCCTCAGTGACGCGCCCGCTGAATCTGCTCAATCAGTTCCCGAACGCGGGCGCGAAACTCCTCAGGCATCTCTGACAGGTGCCCAGCCGGATCGACTTCACCCTCGAAGACCTGATCGTCGCCGCTGGTGATCTCGACATCCAGTTTGGAGTCGTCGGAATCCGACTCAACCTCAATGCGCAGATCGCCATCAACGCAGATGGCGCGGCAGGTGGCTTGGCGAGCGGTCACATGCGGCGGCAACGGTACGCCGGGGACGGTGAGCGCCCGCACCCCGGCACGGCTCGGCGGGTTGGAATGGACGGGCCCATTGGCCACACGCGCACGCAACTCCTCCAGAATCATGGATTGAAGTGCCGGTTCCATCCCCTGGAGACGCTCGTGAAGGTCCTTCATGGCGCTGGGGGGGATATTCATCGAGGACGGCATCGACATGCCATGCGCGCCCGAGGGCGGGGCATCTTCCGGCGTCACATCAATAGTGACGGGTTCGTCAGCACCCGCCCGCAGCACCTGAATCGAAACCGGGTGGCCTGCGCGGCGCGAGCGGATCAGTTCTACGAATGCAGCTAGGTCGTTCACTTCGGCGTCCTCAATGGCCACGATGACATCCCCCTGCTGCAACCCCGCCTTCTGGGCAGCCGATCCCGGAAAGACTTGGTTGATGATGATGCCGCCACCCTCAACGCCCAGCGTCTCGCGCGTGGCGTCGTCGAGTTCCCCAATTCCCACACCGAGCCGCGGGCCCGGAGCGAAGCCGACATCCCACTCCCCGGGCTCGACCTCTACCTGCACATCCACGGTCACATCCTCATCCTCGTCGGCTAAGAAGGTCCCGGAGAACACCTGCGGGTTGAACTGCATGATCGGCCCCTGGGAACCATGCATCCCTGGGACGCCGCCCTGCACGATCACCTTGCGGATCTGGCGTTCCTCGTTGCGCGGGGCGCGATTGGCTGGCCCGCGCTGGTCATCATCGCTAGACCGGTCGCTGTGCTTGTCGCGCCCCGCGCCCCCACCATCAGGGCGGTTGTCCGGCCGATCCTGATTGGCTACCACTCCGCGATGGCCGTTCTGGCAGCACGGGCAATTGGGGCAGCAGGAATTGTTGGACTGCTGGGCCGAGGCGCGCGGGCCCACCCAGCCACAGCCGGCTAGCCCCAGAGTGGCGGAAGTTAGTGCGATCAGGCTGATGGTGGCGTAGCGCATGGGAGTCTCCGTTGGATTGGGAATGCTATCCCCCCCCCCACGGGGCAAACTCACGCCTCGCTGAAGTCGTCGGCCGCCATGTATGTGCCGCGTTCGAGCCGCACAATCTGCCGGAGCAGGTCGTTGGCCAGCGCCGAAGCGCCGAAACGGAACAGTGTGGGTGAAAGCAAGGCGTCTCCCAGCGTCTCCTTCACCATCACCAGATAGTGCAGCGCCGACTTGGCGGTGCGGATCCCCCCGGCTGGCTTCATGCCGATGCGCAGACCGGTGCGGTCGAAGTGGTCGCGGATGGCCTCAAGCATCACCAGCGTTACTGGCATGGTGGCCGCTGGTTGAACCTTGCCCGTCGATGTCTTAATAAAGATGTGTCCGTCGCGCGGCGGCGGCGCCCCCGGTGCAGAGCAGGCCGCCTCGATCGCCAAGTCACTGGCCCGCCGCACCGCATCGAGCCCCCCGAGTTCGCCGGTCTCCAGGATGATCTTCAAGTGCGCGCCGCCGCAGGCCCGGCGGATCTGGCGGATCTCTTCACGGATCAGATCGTGCTGACCGGCTAGAAACAGGCCGCGCGATATGACCATGTCGATTTCATCCGCGCCAGCCTCCACGGCCGCGGCACAGTCGGCCAGACGAACCTTCAACGGGAACTGTCCGCTGGGAAACCCGCTGGCCACCGCCGCCACCTTCACCGTGCTGCCCCGCAGCGCGGTGCAGGCCGTCGGCACCAGCATCGGATACACGCAGACCGCAGCCACCGATGGCACTGGTTCTTTGAGCGCGCCCTCCCACGGCCGAATCGCCTTGTGACAGAGACTGCGCACCTTCTCCGGCGAGTCTTTGCCTTCCAGAGTGGTCAGGTCGACCATTGACAATGCCAAGCGCAGCCCCTGCCGCTTGGAGCTCGACTTGATCGATCGCTTGGTGAACGAGGCCGCGCGGCGCGCCGCCATCACCGGCTCGACCGTACGGTCGAGCGTCACGACTCAGCCACCTCGCGCGGCGCGGAACATCGCCGGCAGCGAAGTCACATTCCGCAGCCGCAGTCCCTGAGGATCGGTCGCCGACTGGATGTAATAAACATAGAGAACTTCGGCGCGCGAATCGATCACGCAGAGGTTCTGGTACGGGTGGCTGGTGTCGTTGCCGCCGAGCCCGTTGTTCACGGTCACCACGGCAAACCCCTCGTTGCCCATGGTGGAATCAGCCTCGGCCTGTCGCTCGCCAATGCGGCCAGCCTGCAGCAGCACCATGCCGCCGAGCACAAAGGCCGACGACCAGAGCACGCTGGATGAGATTGAGAGTTGGGAGGGCTTCATGGATTACCTCGATGCTCCGCCGGAGCCACTGGCCATGTCGGTCTGCATGTTGCGGTAGCCCAGGCCGACCAGCTTGCTCTGCTGCTCGTTCCACTGCATGGCCACCACTTCCTGATTGAGTTCGTCGACGATATAGAGGACACCGACGGTGGTGCCGTTGATGGTGCCGCCCACTGCGACATAGGAGCCACGGCGTCGGCCCTGCGCCGAGGCATCTGGGCTGAGGGTGACCGCCGCCAGCAGGGCCAGCAGCACGGCGTTCAGCACAATCAGTCCTGGAAGTCCGCGTCGCTTCATTTGAGAGGTCTCCGAAATCAGTCGAGGTGAGTGCGCTTGCTGGGCATGATGCTGACCGCCACCACCATGACTAGGCAGAGGACGATCACGCCGTAACCCAAGGCCGGGCTGGAAACCTGATTCTTGTCGATGGGTGGGTCCGGCGGACGGACATCTTCCTGCGCCAGCGCCGCGCCGCCGGTGGCCAGCGTGGCGACCAGTGCCGAGGTCCAAATGCTCGGGCGAATCTTCACATTCGGAGGATAGGCGCACCGCCCGAGGCGCACAAGGGTTCCAGTGTCCAGCGCCCCTTGGCATCGGCGCCCACCATCGTCAGGGGGAAGTCCGGGTCATGATCCAGCGCCACCTGCCAATGCTCGGCGCGCCCCTGAGCGAGGAATGCCTTCTTGGTCTGCATCGTCTCCCACGAACTCATGTCGTAGCCGAGGCTCGCTGAGAGATGAGCGTGGTGCCGGGTCGGCAGAAGATCGCCGGGGAACACCACGGTGCCGGACTCGGTTTGAATCCACACCCCCTGCTGGCCGGGAGTGTGTCCGCCGAGGGGCTGCACTGAGAGACCCGGCAGGATTTCGGCGGCGCCCTCAACCAACTGAACCTGATCGCGCAACGGGAGCAGATTGGCCGGCAGGTAGGTGCGCGCCATGATGCTGCGGTTGGCTAAGGCATCGTCCCACTCGCGGCGCTGAACAACCGCTCGCGCCCGAGGGAATGTGGGGCGGCACTCGTCGGGAGTCAGGCTGGGGTCGGTTGCCCGATCGGCTGGTGCCCGGGTGAGTCCGCCGATGTGATCGAAGTGCAGGTGAGTGACGATGACCAGCGATATGTCAGACGGTGAGGTACTGACCTCAGCTAGGGCATCAACCACGGTGCGCCGTTCCATTTCGTAGATGGCGCGCTCGCGCTCGGTCCACTTGTCGCCATAGCCCGCCTCTACCAGCACGCGTTCGTCGCCGCGCTCCAGCAGTAGCGCGCGCACCGACAGCAGTATGCGGTTGTTCTCATCTGGACTGATCCAGTGGGACCAGATGAATCGGGGAATGACGCCGAACATGGCGCCACCATCGAGGCGGAACGAGCCCACCCGCAGCGGCGTGATCTTCCAGTGCTCAGCCACTTGGGTTCTCAATCACTTGCAGCTTGCCGTTCATGGTGCGCCAGTGTCCGGGGTAAGCGCAAACCAGCGGATATGTCGCCGCCTTGGTGGGCGCGAAGCACCACATCGTGCCGCTGGTGCCAGGGTCAATCAGCCCCATGGCCGCCAAGACCTTGGGAGAACTCGGGATGTACTCCCGCGCCTTTCCATCGGCCGACTGATTCATCAGGTCGCCCTTCACTCCGATCTCACTCAGCGAACCCGGCGCGCAGAGCATCAGGTTGTGTTGCAGCGAGTCCGGGTTCTCCATCGTGAATCGGAGCGGCGTTCCTGGGGCGCAGCGGAATGTGCTGCGGTTCCAGCGCATCTGCCCGGGGAGGCAACTCAGTTCGACACTCTGGAAAGTGAGTTCGCGAGTGTGGTCGTTGCGAGCAGGGGCCGGGATGCGGGCGATTGCCTCGAGGGCCAGAATCCGCCGCGCTTCACCCTGCGCGGCGTCTGAGTAGATGGTGGCGAACTGGTCCTGAGCGGCGGTCAGTCCGGCGACATCAGCGGACAGGATTGCTGACTCGAGC
>SYPI01000263.1 GCA_005804005.1 Planctomycetia bacterium | reverse complement strand
TCGAGCGTGCTCGACAACGCCCCGACCTACCTGACATTCCTGGAGACGGCTCAGGCCGTGACCCGGGAGGATGCCGCCGGTGGCGCAGTCACCGCGCTGACTGGCGGCGCAGTGGTGCGCACCGACCTGCTCACCGCCATCAGTCTGGGCTCGGTGTTCATGGGGGCCATGACCTACATCGGCAACGGGCCAAACTTCATGGTCAAGGCGGTTGCCGAGCACGCCGGAGTGCGCATGCCGACGTTCGGCGGCTACCTGCTCTGGTCCATGGCGGTGCTGCTCCCGGTGTTTGGCCTGATTACCGTCATCTTTCTACGCTGACGGGCGCCTCAGGGCGCCGCCGGAGCATCGCGCTTCATCATGGCGTAGATCACCGACTGGGCGATCACTGATTCGCCAATGAGCCGCCCGGCTCGC
Source organism: Planctomycetia bacterium (assembly GCA_005804005.1). Classification (GTDB taxonomy): domain Bacteria; phylum Planctomycetota; class Phycisphaerae; order Phycisphaerales; family SM1A02; genus SYPI01. The sequence continues at coordinate 4,900 of SYPI01000263.1, read as the reverse complement.
TCGCCAGCCTGGGCCAGATTGCGGAACTTGCCCGAGTCGATCTCCCCCTCGAATTCGTTGAGCGCCCCTTCGAGGCCGAGCATCATGGCCGCTACCACTGCCCACTCCTCGCGAGTGTCGGGGAAGTACTCGGTGCCGCGGGCCAGTTCGATGGGGAATGTGAACTTCCAGCCATCGCCTGTTTCCACCATGCTCAGCGCACCGCCGAGCAGCGGCTGGTCGTCCCACAGGAGCGCGGCCGTGCCATCAGACATGTCCTCGGCCTTGAGCCGCTCCGTCTGCAGCGAGAGCCAGCCGAAGGGATTGGCCAGCACCGCCGCGATCTGCGGACCGAAGTCGCCCGAGAGGCCGCGCAGACCGAGTCCCTTCGAAAGATCAAGTTCCTCGCCCAGATCAGCGCCGAAGCGTTCCTTCAGCTTGGTCGAAACGCGCCACAGTTGAGCAAGCATGTCGCCAGACTTGCCCTGGACTTCACCAATGGCGCTGGCTTCGGTGACACCGTCGGCGAATGTGATGTCGCGGGCCGAGATTTCGATCAGGGTCGGCAGAAGTTCCGGGTGGCCATCGACCACCATCTTCTGCGCCGCTTCGATGGCCTTCTGCGGCGTGGATGTGTCGTAGGCCGGCTTGGAGCAGCCGCACAGCCCGCCCAGCAGGACGGCACCAATCACCAAGGTCGGGTGGATCATCGCTGGACGATCCTACAATCAGCGCGATGCCGCAATCAATCCGCATCCTCCTGAACGGACAGGAACGAACAGTTGCCCAAGGCACCACCGTGCAGTCCCTGCTGGTGGAACTGGGTCTCTCCGGCTCGCCCTGCGCCGTGGAAGTTGATGGCCAACTGGTGAGCGGCGCAAAGAACTCAGCCCTCCTGCTGGGCGATGGCGCCGCGGTGGAAGTGGTCACACTGGTGGGAGGGGGCTGAGATGCCAGCCACCGACTCCGCCTGCGGCAGCGCGGCTGGCGCACCTGCCGGGCTGGCACCGCTGGTGATCGGTCCGTGCACCTTGCGCAGCCGCTTGGTGGTTGGCACCGGCAAGTACGCCTCGTTCGAACTCATGCGCACGGCAATCGAGGCCAGCGGCGCCGACTGCGTCACAGTGGCGGTGCGCCGTGAACGGCTGGTGGATTCCCAAGGGCGATCCATCCTTGAGTTCCTGCCGCTGGATCAACTCACCATCCTGCCGAATACTGCCGGTTGTTTCACCGCCACCGATGCGGTGCGGGTGGCGCGACTGGGCCGAGAAATCCTCTCGCAACTGAATAACCGCGGGGCCGCCTGGGTGAAACTGGAAGTGCTTGGCGACCGGCTGACACTGCTACCCGATCCGGTGGGCACCCTCGAGGCCTGCCGAGAACTTGTGGCCGACGGTTTCTGCGTGCTCTGCTACACCAGCGATGACCCAATCGCTGCGGTGCGATTGCGCGATGCCGGAGCAACCTGCGTGATGCCGGCCGGAAGCCCAATCGGCAGCGGCGGCGGCATCCACAATCCGCAGGCCATCGCCTTGATCCTGGAGATGCTGAAGGACCCGCGTCACGGTGGCGAAGGCTCGTTCCCGGTGATCATCGATGCCGGGGTCGGCACCCCCAGCGATGTGACCATTGCCATGGAACTGGGTGCCGATGGAGTGTTGCTGAACACCGGCATCGCTCACGCTAAAGACCCGGTGGCCATGGCCCGCGCTATGCGGCTGGCCTGCGAGGCGGGTTTTCTCGGGGCCCGCGCCGGGCGCATCGTTCGTCGCCGCTACGCCAGCGCCTCAAGCCCTTGGGAGGGCATGATCGGATCGGCCAGCAGCGAGATTCCCGGGGAGTGATCGTCGGCCATGGCGCGGACTGCACCGCCGCCACTAGTGGGCTACTTGTCGCCCCAGATGCTTGGCCACAGCCTCCAGTGAACGCTCCATAGTGGCCCGATCCGCCGCCTCCAGATTCAAGCGCAATAGCGGCTCGGTATTGCTGGCGCGCACATTGCACCAGAAGTCGCCGTTGTCCAGGCTCAGCCCGTCCAGTTCGGCGGTGCGCGCCGCTGGGTACGCCGCGCGCAGCGCCGCCAGCGCCGCCGCCTTGTCAGGGCACTCGAAGTTGATCTCCCCCGACTGCGAATACGCCTTCAGCGGTTCGATCAACTGCCCGAGAGTCTTGCCGCTGCGGGCCAGCAGCGACAGCGCCGCAATAAGGGTGCGCAGCCCGCTGTCGGTGTTCCACATGTCTCGGAAATAGAAGTGGCCAGAGAGTTCCCCGCCGATGGGCGAAGCCGTCTCGGCCAGTTTGGACTTCATGAAGACATGGCCGACCCGGCTCTCCACCGGCACCCCGCCGCAGGCCCGCACCGCTTCGGCTACCGCGCGACTGGAACGCAGGTCGTAGACGATCGCCGCGCCGGGATTCTCGCGCAGCACATCACCGACCAAGGCCGCTAGCAGCAGGTCACAGCCCACGGTGCGTCCGGCCTCATCCACCAGAATGCAGCGGTCGGCATCGCCATCGAAACAGACCCCGAAGTCGGCGCCCTCCCGCGCTACGGCCGCCTTGAGCTGCGTCAGGTTTGCCTCCACCAGCGGGTTGGGGTCGTGAGCGAATTCGCCCGAGGCGATATCGAAGTTGAGCTTGATCAGTTCCAGTCCCGGCACGCCATCGAGCACCCGCGGCACGGCGGCGCCAGCCATGCCGTTGCTGGCATCGACCACCACTCGCAGGCGCGCCGAGCCGTCGAGCACATGGCTGTCAAGCAGACGCAGCAGATGGGCGCGGTAGGCCCACCACAAGTCCTTCGGTTCCTCCCGCCCGCCTTGCCGCGCGCTGCGCGCCGGATCGGCCAGCTCGGCCAGTTCGCGGATGCGCTCCAGTCCCGAGCCGGTACCCACCGGCTTGGCCCGCGCCTGGCTGATCTTGAAACCGTTGTACTGGGGCGGATTGTGGCTGGCGGTTACTTGCACTCCACCGGCGCAGCCGAGGTGATTCACGGCGAAGTAAACAAACGGCGTGTCCACCAGACCGACATCAACAATGTTTGCGCCGAAGTCACGGATGCCTTGCTTCAGCGCCGCCGACAGGCTGGGAGAACTCCGGCGCATGTCACGGCCCACCACCACATGGCGGGCCATCGGGCTGTCCAGTCCGGTGGCCGCAGCGCGGGAGACCAGGAACTCCGCGGTGCCGTAGCCGACGCGCCAAGCGACTTCCTCGTCCAGCGGCTGCGGGTAGAGGGCCCGAATGTCGTACGCCTTGAACACCTTTTCCAGCATGGGGGAGTCATGGTACGAAGGGGGCGAATCCTGCTACACTTGTCCATTCGCCTGCACAGGTGGCCTGTTGGCCTGAGTCGGCTCTCCGCGCCGACTCGATGGCCGACGCGGTTCACTGGCTGCTGCGGGACAACCCGCTCAACCAAGCGCCCTTATGACGGGCTGGCCCCGCGCCTCGCGGGATCATCGGCCGGTTCCGTCGGTGCCGCTGCAAAGGACTCGCCATGACACTGGTTCACGAACTGATTGAGGCCGGGATTCACTTCGGTCAGCGCCGGAGCAACTGGAACCCGAAGATGGGCCCGTACATCCACGGGACCAAGAATCAGATCCACATCATCGACATCCGGGAGACGATCAAGGGCATTCTGCTGGCCCGCAAGTTCATCCAGAAGACCGTGGCCGAGGGCAAGGATGTGCTCTTCGTTGGCACCAAGCGGCAGGCCCGCAGCGCCGTGGAGCGCTACTGCGCCGATGCTGCCATGCCCTACGTGACCGAGCGCTGGCTCGGCGGAATGCTGACCAACTTCCGCACCATCCGGGATCGGCTGAAGCGCCTTGAGGAGCTCGAGGGGCTTACCCAGACCGGACAGATCAAGTCATATTCCAAGAAGATGGAGTCGCAGCTGGCCCGCGAGCACAAGAAGATCCACCGCAACCTCAACGGCGTGCGCACCATGACCAAGTTGCCTGGAGCGCTGGTGGCCATCGATGTGACTCGCGAAATGAATGCCCTGCGCGAGGCGCGCAATCTGGGCATCCCGACTATCTGCCTGATCGATACCGATGGCGATCCGGATTTCGCTGACATCCCAATCCCCGGCAACGACGATTCGATGCGCTCCATTGACATTGTGGTGCGCGAACTCTGTCTGGCGGTAGCCGAAGGCAAGACCACCCGATCCACATCGGCCGCCGCGCCGACCGATGCGTCAGGTGATGCCGCCGCTGGCGCCGAGCCTCGCCGTCGTTCCAGCCGCAGCCGTTTCCGCGCCGAGGAAGGTCCGGGCGCTGCAGAACCGGGGTCCCCCGCCGCTGCCCCGGTGGGCGAAACGGCCTGAGCGCCTTCGAGAAAGAGCGATGACAACCACAATCGACCCCAAGACGGTGATGACCCTGCGGCAGCGCACCAACTGCGGCATGGGTGACTGCAAGGCGGCCCTGATGGAAGCCGGCGGCGATCTGGCGGCGGCCGAGAAGCTGCTGCGCGAGAAGCTCAAGGGCAAGATGGATGCCCGCTCCGACCGGGCCGCAGGCGAGGGCTGCATCGCCGTGGCCATCGATGGCTCTAAGGCCGCGCTGGTTGAAATCCGCTCGGAGACCGACTTCACCGCCAAGAACGAAGCTTTCCGGGTCATGGCTCAGGACTTGGCAAATGCGGCCCTCGCTCAGAGTGCTGGCGCGATCTCGATGACTCCGGCCATGACCGACCGGCTCGACACGGTGCGCATCTCCACCGGCGAAAACATCTCCTTCGCCCGCGGCGTGCGGCTTGACGGCCCAACCCCCCACTCCTATGTCCATCACGACGGTCGGCTGGGAGTGATCGTGATCTTCTCTGGCACCGAGGTGCCGGCCGATGTCCGCAGCGGTATCTGTCAGCATGTGGCGGCTCATGTGCCCACTCCGCTGGCCGTCGACGCGGC
>SYPI01000042.1 GCA_005804005.1 Planctomycetia bacterium | reverse complement strand
GGACGGGCAAACTCGCTGGGCGCGTTGCTACTGCTCATTCGGGAGTGGGTCGCAGAGTATTCGAACAGTGGCGTACTCTCCCGCGGATGATGCTGGCCTCGTTCGTGCACACCATGGATCCGGTGGCCATCGCCATCGGGCCGCTGGCGGTGCGCTGGTACGGGCTGGCCTACATGGCCGGCTTCTTGATCGGCTGGGCAATCCTGCGCTGGCTGGCCCGCAGTGGACGGACGAAACTGAGTGCCGACCAGGTGGGCGACCTGCTCACCTGGCTAGTCGTCGGGGTAATCGTCGGTGGGCGCGTCGGGCATGTGCTGCTGTACGAACCGGCGCTACTGTTGCAGTTCGGCGGCTCGTTCCCGTGGTGGGGCTTGCTGGAGATTCACAAGGGTGGGATGTCCAGCCACGGTGGAATGGTCGGTGTGTTGGTGGCTGCGATGCTCTTCGCCCGCCGATCGCGGGTGAGCGTGCTGCATGTGTTCGATCTGGCGGCGTTCGCTGCCCCGCCGGGTTTGATGCTCGGTCGCCTTGCCAACTGGGTGAATGGCGAACTGCCCGGCCTGCCGCTGCCGGCGAGCATGCAGGCGGCCCCGCCGTGGTGGAGCGTGAAGTACCCAGACGAGGTGTTCTCGCCCACCTTCGACATCTCGCGACTCGACAGCCTCAGCACGCTGGTGGACACATCGATGGTGCCGCTGCCGAACGCGGTGTTCAACGCCTGCATGGCCGGTCGGACCGAGGTGATCACCCGGCTTGAACCGATGCTCACAGCGCGATGGCCGCTGAACTTCGTGCAGGCAGCCACCGACGGACCACTGCTGATGGTCATCATGGTGGCGGCGTGGTGGAAACCGCGGAGCGCCGGAGTGGTGACCGCCTGGTTCCTGATCGGCTACGGCCTGTTTCGCCTGCTGAGCGAGCGCATCCGCGAGCCCGACCCGTCGGCGCTCAACATGGGCCGCTTCACCACGCCGATGCTGATGAGTTCGCTGATGGCCGCCTTAGGCGCATGGCTGCTTTGGTTCATCCTGCGGCGCAGCGCGCGCCGCTGATAGGCTGCGCCACATGAGCGCAGTGTTGGCGATCGATGTGGGTGGCACTCATGTCAAGATGCGCACCAGCGCCTCGGAAGAGCGCCGCGAGTTTGAATCCGGCCCGATGCTTACCGCCACAGCTATGGCTGAGGGAGTGAAGCGACTGACTTCGGACTGGTCATTCGACCGCGCCACAATCGGCCTGCCGACACCGATCGTGGATAACCGTCCGGCGCACGAACCGGTCAATCTCGGCGCAGGCTGGGTGGACTTTGACTTTCAGGCCGCCTGTGGAGTGCCAACCAAACTCATCAACGACGCCGCCATGCAGGCGGTCGGCAGCTACGCCGGTGGGCGCATGCTGTTTCTGGGACTGGGCACCGGGTTGGGTTCGTGCTTCATCGTTGACCACCGCATTGTGCCGATGGAGCTGGCCCACCTCCCCTACCGCAAGGGCCGCACTTTCGAGGACTATGTCGGCCTGCGCGGAATGGAGCGTCTGGGTAAGAAGAGTTGGCGCAAGCATGTTTCGGCGGTAGCCGGCATTCTTGGAGCAGCGCTTCTGCCAGACGAGATCGTGTTCGGCGGCGGGAACGCGCAGCGCCTGAAGGAGCTGCCGCCGCATTGTCGGCTGGGCGACAACACTCTGGCGTTCATCGGCGGATTCCGCCTGTGGGAGCGGGAGTGGATGCAGCCAGCACCACACCGCGCGGATAGTCCATGAAAGTGCCGCGGTCCGGCGCGGCGGTCATGGTGGCAGTGCTGCTGGTCGGCACCACCGGCGCCGCGGCTCAGGATCAGGGGACGCAGCCGCAGATCGAACTCGAGCGGCTCTCGCGCAGCCTGTTTGGCGACATCTGGCGGGCGAAATTGGCCGACACATACAGCTACGCCAACATGGACACCATGCCGTCGGTGAAGCCGATGTTTCGCCCTGACGCGGCCACCTACACCACCGACCTCTTCGCGCCGCACCCCCATCCGGTGCGAGTGAGCGCGGCCTCGCCGCTGCTCTCCACGGATCCGATGGAGTTCCTCTTCCGACCGGTGCGCAACCTCGAGGATGTGCTCTATCAGGATCTAGGTACGCGCATCAATCTCTATAACGTGCAGGTCTGGCAGTGGGCCAGCGGAGTGATCCCGGGCGCCCAGAACCACTTGCCAGTGAATCGCTTTGACTTTCGCTGGTCGACGCACTTGTGGGAGATCGAGGGGCTCGGCGCGGGGCGGATTGATGCACAACTGCGGATCACCCACCTGTTCCCCGGCAACTCGGCCGAATTGGGCGCGGATGTGGGTTCACTCACCACTCTCGACAGTGACTACACAACCCAACTGACCAAGATCCCACGCCTATCGTTTCAGCAGGCCTTCTTCGACAATCGCGTGTTTGTCGGGGTCGGCAAGTGCAACCCCAACGACTATTACGGGCTGAATCTGTATGCCAGCGACGAGACCAGCCAGTATCTGGCGCAGATCTTCGACGGCGGCACGGCTCAACCAGCCGGTTGGCAGGGGTACATGCCAGCGGTGTGGTTGCAGGCCGTGCCAGTGGAGGGCTGGTATGTGAATGTGATTGCCACCAGCCCGCTGGGGGCCTCGCATACAGCTTTCCAGTCGGTGGGGGACGGCCTGTGGTGGCTGGGGGTTGAGACTGGATTGGTCACCGAGATCGGCGGCGATGCCCTGCCGGGCCGCTACTCCATCGCCTGCAGCACTACCAACACCGGGGCCAACACCACCAGCACCGCCAACGAGGTTTACGGCAACAGCATGACATTGGTGGCGCAGCAGGCGGTCGCCAAGGGGACCGGCCTTTGGGTGCAGTGGACATACACCGAGCCGGACCTGTGGGTGGCGCAGAGCGAGCCCGCTCTTGGCATCACCATCAACGACTGCTTCGGCCGCATCGGCGACGGCTTCGGCGCGGCCATCGGCTGGACCGTCCCCTCCAAACTGCAGCCGGGGCAGGAGGACTTCCGCACCCAGATGACCGCCGAGACCTACTACCGGCTGCAGTTGAGCAACTCGACCCAGTTGACCGCTGACATCGAGTGGATCAACCAGCCGAACGATCCAGCCAACACGCACGAGAACGCGGTGGCATTCGCCCTTAGATTGAAGGTCCAATTTTGACCGACGGCACGACCATCTCCTGGGATTACAGCCCGGCACCGGAAACGATGAAGGTGGAGATCGCCCCTGAGTACGGCCACTTCATCAACGGCCGATTCGTGGCCCCACAATCGGGCGAACACTTCGAGTCGATCAGTCCGGCCACCGAGGAAACACTCTCGCGTCTGGCCAACGGCAGCGGCGCGGATGTGGATGGGGCAGTGGTCGCGGCACGGAAGGCCTTCAAGCGTTGGTCACGCTGCCGAGCGCAGGAACGCGCCGGGTATCTGTTCCGCATCGCTCGGCGCATTCAAGAGCGCGCCCGCGAATTGGCGGTGTTGGAAACCGTCGATTGCGGCAAGCCGATCCGCGAGAGC
>SYPI01000262.1 GCA_005804005.1 Planctomycetia bacterium | reverse complement strand
CTGCAGGAGCGGCTGGCCAAGCTCACCGGTGGCGTAGCCATCATCTCCGTCGGCGCCGCCACCGAAGTAGCCATGAAGGAGAAGAAGGATCGCGTCGATGATGCCCTGCACGCCACGCGCGCGGCCGCCAAGGAGGGCTATGTTCCCGGCGGCGGGTTGGCTTTCCTGCGGGCCATCGAGAGCGTGAAGAAGGCCCGCGCCAAGGCCGAGACCGACGAACAGTTCGGCTTCGACATCGTGGCTGAGGCGTTGCGTATCTGCACCTGGCAGATCGCCACCAACTCGGGCACCGATGGCGACCTGGTGGTTGCCAAGTGCCTCGATGGCAAGGGTGCCTTCGGTTTCAACGCCGCGACTGGCGAGTACGAGGACCTGGTGAAGGCGGGCATCATTGACCCCGCGCTGGTGGCCACCACCGCGCTGCGCAATGCGACCAGCGTCGCCGGTCTCATGCTCACCACGGATGTCTTGGTAACTGAGCTCAAGGAGGAGACCGCACCGGTGATCGGTGCCATCTCCTGATTCACTGCCCACCCGCGGGGCTGGGCGCACGGGCGCCCGGCCCTTCCCCTGCCTGAGATCATGATGCATGGCTGCTGAGCGCTGCTACTACGAGACGCTGTGTGTCGAGCGATCGGCTAGTACCGAAGAGATCAAGCGCTCGTACCGCCGTCTGGCGATGAAGCTTCACCCCGACCGCAATCCGGGAGATACCCAGGCTGAATCGGAATTCAAGGCCTGCGCCGAGGCGTACGAGGTGCTCTCGGACCCCGAACGCCGCGGCCGCTACGACCAGTTCGGTCGCGCTGGTTTGCGCGGCACGCCCGGACATGACTTCCACCACATGGGCTCAGAGGACATCTTCTCGATGTTCTCCGACATTTTTGGCGGCGCCATGGGCGGCGGTGGCCAGCGGCGCGCGCGGCGTGGGCCGACCCGCGGGCTGGACTTGGAACTGCAAATCGAAGTCACCCTCGAAGATGTCCTGCGCGGCGTGGAGCGTGAAGTGACCTTCCAGCGGCTCGACACCTGCAACACCTGTAAGGGAATCGGTGCCAAGCCGGGGACCGAGCCGATCTCCTGCCCAACCTGCCAAGGTCATGGGCAGGTGCGCCAGTCGGGGCTCGGGGGGATGTTTCAGATGGTGACCACTTGCCCCAACTGCGGCGGCCGCGGGCGCATCGTGGTCGAGAAGTGCAGCGACTGCCGCGGCAACGGCCGAGTCGGCAAGCGCCGCACGGTGACGGTGAAGGTGCCGCCGGGAATCTCTGAAGGGCAGATCATTCGCATTGCTGGCGAAGGCGAGCCAGCTCAGGCCCAACCGGGGCAACCCGCCGGTGCACCGGGCGATCTGCACATCGGCATCGTGGTCGCTGAGCACGAAGACTTCCAACGCGACGGTGACGATCTGGTGACCGGCCGCGAGATCACATTCGCTCAGGCGGCGCTGGGTGCCAGCGTGCGAATCGGCACGCTCGATGGCGAAGCGCAGTTAGACATCCCGGCGGGAACTACCCACGGCACACTGTTGCGAATTCCCGGCCGTGGGCTGCCGCACCTGCGCTCAGGAAGGCGCGGCGAACTGGTGGTGGCCACCGGCATCCGAGTCCCGAAGAAACTCAACGAGCGCCAGCGCGAACTACTGCGGGAATTGGCCCAGATCGACGGCGTTGAAACGGCCGAAAGCCCAGCGGGGGTGTGGACCAAGATCAAGGGTAAGTTCAAGGGCTGACCAGCATGAAGCGAGCCAATCAACATTCCCACGCCGACGCGCCGCCTCCGGAGTGCGCCAGCGATGTCCCGGATCCCGCGGCCAGCGCCGACGCCACGCCACCACCGAGCGAACTCGAGTCACTGCGTAGTCAACTGGAGGAGAAGCAGGCCGCCTACCTGCGGGCGCTGGCTGATTCACAGAACACCCGCCGCCGCGCCGATGCCGATGTCGCTGGCGCCCACGGGCGTGGAGTGGCGCAGTTCGCCCGCAGTGTGCTGCCGGTTCTGGAGCACCTTGACTTGGCGGTCGGCCATGATCTGGCGTCACTCGATGCCCAGAAGCTGGCCACCGCGGTGGAGATGGTGCGCACCGATTTGCTGCGCACGCTCGAGAGCAACGGCGTCACTCGCATCGCGCCGACAATCGGCGAGGCGTTTGATCCGCACCTTCATCAGGCGGTACTCCAGCAGGCAGTCGAAGGGGTCGCCCCTGGGCAGATTTCAATGTGCCTACAGGCTGGCTACCGATTCGGCGAGACACTGCTTCAACCAGCGCGAGTGGCCGTGGCCCCCGAGTAGCGATCGCGCTCCAGCACGATGCCCACATACGAATACATCTGCCGCGCCTGCGGTCGCGAGTTCGAGCAGTTCCAGTCGATCACTGCGCCAGCGGTGCGCAAGTGCCCCCGCTGCGGGAAGCCTCGCGTAGAACGAAAGATCAGTCTCGGCGGCGGAGTCCTGTTCAAGGGCGGCGGCTTCTACGAGACCGATTACCGAAGTGCCGCCTTCAAGGATGACGCCAAGAAGGAAGCCGAGTCGGCCAAGCCCAAGACGGAAAGCGATTCAACCGCCAAGAAGCCCGACCAGCCAGCCAAACAGACCGAGAGCAGCGCCGCGGAGAAACCCACGGCTGACAAGCCCGCCGCCGATAAACCCAAGCCCACCGAACCGCCGACCCAAACCCCCAGTAAGAACAAGACTCACGCCCGCGCTGGCCGTGGCGCCGGAAATCTCCGGCAACTCGGCCAGCAGGCGCATTCCAAGACTCGCAAGACCAAGGGCAGTCGCTAACCGGTCGCACTGTGCGCCGGGGGCCGCCTCCAGCAACCAAACACTAGGATTCAACGATGCCACGCCGCTTTGAGGCGCGCATACTCAACCATCTTTCACACGACAGTTACCGCCCGGCGCGCGAGCGCGACCTGCGCAAGCAGTTGCGCATCCCCGAGGGCCAGCACGACATTTTCCAACAGGCGCTGCGCGCCATGGCCACCGACGGCCGCATCGAGATCGATGCCAACGAAGTGGTGCGCCTGCCGCGCGCCGCCGACGAAGTGACCGGGGTCAT
>SYPI01000261.1 GCA_005804005.1 Planctomycetia bacterium | reverse complement strand
GGTGGCGGGTTGCCTGATTCAACCTGGCTTTGCCCCGCGCAAGCGCGGCCCTGCGTCTGCTGGCGGATGGATCAGCACGCCGCGCTGATAAATGGCCCCGTGCTGAGCATGCTGTCATCCACGGCCGATCCGGCGGACGGCCAGTGGATACGGGGAAGTGGCGGACTGCCAACCGGCTTGGCGCTGGAAGGCGCGGCGTGGGGTTCGGTCGTTCCATTGATTCCTGACCCGGGTGTCGCCGCCAAGCGCCGCGCGCTGCGTCAGGCCACCGCACACCTGCACTCGCTCGGCGTTGCCACCGTTGGCGCCATGGAATACCTGACTGATGTCGAGCAGGTGATCGAGGGCGGATTGTCAGAGCAGCCCGGCCTGCGAGTGGCACTCACCCTGCTTGATCGCGCCGCCGACCTAGACCTCGGTGCCATCTTGCGCCTGCGCGATCGAAGTGCCGCGCGCCGCGACCTGCGCGTGGTCGGCTGCAAGAGTTTCGCCGATGGCACACTCGGTTCACGGACTGCCAGGATGCTCGAGCCCTACCGCGATGAACCCACCAACCAAGGGATGCTCCTTGACCACGCTCGGGCCGGAACGCTCACCGAGTGGATGCGACGGGTCGGAGGGGCCGGCCTGAGCCCATCAGTGCACGCCATCGGCGACGCCGCCATCCGCGCCGTTATCGATGCCGCCGACGCCGCAGGTCTGCCGATCGATCAGGTTCGCTTCGAGCACTGCCAGACGATTGCCGCCGAGGACCTCCCCCGCTTTCGCGGGCGATTCGCCAGCATCCAGCCTCTTCACCGGGCGCATGACTCGGCGATCTCCACTCTGCGACTCGGCACCGATCGATTGTCCCGCTGTTTTCCCCTTGCCTCGCTCGAGTCCACCGGCGCATGTCTGGCCTTCGGCAGCGATTGGCCGATCGTCTCGGCCGATCCGCTGGCCGGAGTGCGGGCTGCCGTTGCTGGGTTGGACACCGCTGGCAATCAGATTCCGTGGGCCCAGTGCCTGAGCGTCGAGTCGGCATTAGTTGCCTACACCCGCAGCGCCGCCTCTTGCCTGGGACTCACTGGCATCACCGGCACGCTCGCTCCGGGACTGGCCGCCGACATCGCCATCCTCGACCGTGACCCGTTCACCTGCGACTGGGTTCACTCCCCGCCGAGGCTGGACACGCTCATTGTCAATGGTCAACCGGCGGTGATGCGGGCGACCCAACCGGCGTAACCGCCACAGAGTTCCTCAACCGGTCCCCACAGCCAACCAAAAAGTCCGGTGGCGAACAGCACCAGTACGGCCAGCGCTCCGTAGGTCTGCACCTGCGGATTCTTCAGAATGGCGCGCATTCCCGGCACAACTTCGGCGACGACCGTGGCCCCGTCCAGCGGCGGCACCGGGATCATGTTCAGCACCAGAAGCATTCCGTTCAGCGAGCCACCGATCAGCAGGAATGTGAGCGTGTTGATCTGGCTCGGACTCGGGTCGTCCACTCTCGCCAGCATCACCCCGGCAATGGTCAGGGCAATCAGGCCGAGCACAATGTTCACTGCCGGTCCGGCGAAGGCAACCAGCGCTTCACCCCAGCCACGCCAGCGAAACTGCCGCGGGTCGACCGGCATCATTCCCCAGGCGAACCCGAAGATGGCGAAGGCGATCAGCGATGCGCCGCCCATGTGAACCAGCGGATTGGGAGTCAGGCGTCCCAAGTCACGCGGGGTGCGATCCCCCTGCCATGTGGCTGCGTAGCCGTGCCCCAGCTCGTGAAGGGTGATCGACATCACCACCCACACCGCCCAGGAGACGGTCAAAACTGGGGAAACAGCCCAAGTCTCGCTTACCCACCATCCATTCATGCGGCCAAGCGTAGCCGCCATCTCAACCAATGATTGGCTTGGCGATCGGGGGGCGAGCCGCTAGACTGTCCGATTCGCCCCGCGACCCGCGGGCGTGCCGCACGGTGCTCGATGAGCGCTCCACGGCCGCCAGGAACCGGGCTCCCGTCCGCTGTGGATGGGGCCGGACCGAGGGTTGCCATCTGCGAGGAACCACATGGTTGTCCTTCGTTTCAAGAAGATGGGCCGAGCCCATCAGCCGTTCTATCGCCTTTGTGCCATGGATCAGCGCGCCCCGCGCGATGGCCGTCCGATCGAGGAACTCGGTTGGTACGACCCGGTGGCCGCCGAAGGCAAGCAGCACGCCATCAAGGGCGAGCGCGTGCGCTACTGGCTGGGCGTCGGTGCTCAACCCAGCCGCACGGTCATGAACCTGCTGCGCACTCTGAGCATTGACAACACCGTCGGCACCAAGGGCCGCAAGCCCATTGCCGCGCGGCGCGTCAAGGCCCCGGCCGCTGGCTAAACCGGCGCAACATCGAACCGTCTACATCGCCAATGACCCCGCGCATCGACATCCTCACCCTCTTCCCGGAGATGTTCCCGGCCCCGCTGGGGGCCAGCATCACCGGGCGGGCTATTGCCTCGGGTCTCATCGATCCAGTGATTCACGACCTGCGCCAGTGGGGCGCCGGTGTGCACCACAAGGTTGATGACCGACCCTTCGGCGGCGGGCCGGGGATGGTGATGCTCTGCGAGGTGTTGTCGGCGGCAATCGACTCGGTGGAGGCGCTCGACTCTCGAAAGACCAAGCGCCTGCTGCTCTCCGCTGGCGGCCAGCCGCTGATTCAGTCGCGGGTCGACGAGTTGGCTCAGACCCCGCGAATCCTGCTCCTTTGCGGCCACTACGAAGGGGTCGATGAGCGTCTGGTCGATGAGTACGGCTTCGAGGAAATCTCCATCGGCGACTTCGTGGTCTCCGGCGGCGAACTCCCGGCCATGCTGCTGGTCGATGCCATCGCCCGCCTGCAGCCTGGTGCCCTGGGCCACGAAGAGTCAGCCGCTCAGGACTCATTCTCGATTCGCAATGCGGAGGGCCAGTTGGAACTGGACTGCCCGCACTTCACCCGACCGCGCGAGTGGCGCGGCCGGATCGTCCCCGATGTTCTGCTCTCCGGGGACCACGGCGCCATTGCCCGATGGCGCGCTGAACAATCGGCGTCGCGCACTCGCGCGCGCCGCCCCGATCTTCTCTCCCGGCGATCTCCCCAGGAACTCCCCTCATGAACCGCACCGAACTCATCGAACGCGCCGTCTCCGCCCACCTCAAGCCCGCCGCGGATGTGCCTGACCTGCACATCGGTGACACCATCGATGTGCACTACCGCATCGTGGAAGGCGACAAGGAACGCACCCAGGTGTTTCAGGGGGTGCTCATCGCCACCAAAGGCCGCGGGGTGAACCGCAGCATCACCGTCCGGCGTATCGTCGCTAACGAGGGTGTGGAGCGCTCATTCCCCCTGCACTCACCGCGCATTGCCAAACTGGAGATCGTCCGCCGCGCCGAGGTGCGCCGGGCCAAGCTCTACTACCTGCGCGATCGCGCTGGTAAGTCGCGGCGTCTGCGCGAGGATCGCGGCGAGGAAGCGCCGACTTCGGCCAAGTCCTGAGCGGATTGCCAAGTGGTTGTCCGGCTCGTCAAGAGCTTCACCTTCGAAGCCGCGCACTGGTTGCCCACCTTCCCGGAAGGACACAAGTGCCACCGCATGCACGGGCACTCCTTCAAGGTGGATGTCTGCGTGGAAGGATCGGTCTCTGAATCCAGCGGGTATCTGCTCGATTACGGGGCGATCCGCGCCGCCACTGAACCTATCGAGCGCGATCTGGACCACCGCTGCCTGAATGAAATCCCGGGGCTCGAGAATCCAACCAGCGAACAGATCGCCCTGTGGATCTGGAAGCGGTTGCAGGGCAATCTGCCAATGCTCGCCGAGGTCGTGGTTCACGAGACCTGCACCAGTCGTTGCCACTTCCGAGGGCAGTAGAGGCGACTCCGGTGCGCATTGCATCGCTGTCAGCCTCCCTCGACCCGGCGGCGTGGCGCGATGGTGCCCGACTACCGATCAATCAATGGCCCCCCTCCGACTCCCCATCGGCTGAGTTCGTCGGCGGCAACATCGCCGCTGCGCCGGGCGTCGACCCGACGCCCACCGCCCCGGCCCGGCTCCGCTTCAGCGGCTGGCTGGGGGCGAGCCCCTCGCACACCAGCCCCGGGCACTGGACGCCCGCCGCCTAGCAGGTGTTGGCGGTGGCATGCGCCACACTGGCGAGCGCTCCGGCGCGGGTGTTTCTGGTTCCTCATCACGCCCACCTGCTCAGCGATCTGCCCGGCTGCATCGCCCATGAGTGGGCGGCGCGCGCGGCGGCGGCGGCTGGCCATCCGGCGGTCGGAATC
>SYPI01000260.1 GCA_005804005.1 Planctomycetia bacterium | reverse complement strand
GTTGACCTTGTCCACAAAGCAATCCATGCAGCACCGATACATCTGGCGGCTGATCGGCAGGCGGCGCAAGGCGAATTGCTGTGGGCGTGGGAAGCCACACGCCTGCCCGGCACCGGGGGCGAACTGCCATAGCGCCTGCCCTTCGCGCGAGAGGCAATACTCGATGAACCGGCGCGCCAATACCGGATTGGGCGCTCCGCGCAGTAGGCCGATCGGATCAGGATCCCAAACCGAGTCCCCGGGCACTTCATGGAACGCGACCCTATTCAAGGCGGGAATGCCGGCGATCGTGGCCGCTTCTTCCATGGCCTGAGACTGGGCGCGGCCGTAGAAGTCGATGCAGATCGCCGCCGCCGCCTCGCCATCAGACACATCCAGCGGGCCCTTGGCACTTGATCCGGTTATGGAGCGGGAGTTGGCCGCGGCGCGGCGCAGCACCTGCCAGCCACGTTCCCAGCCAAGCCGCAGGAGGATGGCTTCGAAGGCGGTGGCTACCGAGCCGCTCTGCCCGGGATTGGCAAGGGTGACTGAATTGAGGAGCCGCGGGTCGGCCAGGGCCTGCCACGAATCTGGCTCGGGCACACCCAACTCGGCGCAGATGGGTCGGTTCACCACAATGCCAAATGTCGAAAGAGCGGTACCAAACCAGCTGCGCTCTGGGTCATAGAGCGTGCGCCCGCCGAGGCTATTGGCGCCGTAGAACTCATCGAGTTGTCCCTGCGGCAAATCCACCGGGACGAGGATGGTGGCGCTGCGGGTCTGGCCATCAACCTGAATCTCGATCGGCTTGCGTAGTTGCATGAACTCGTATGAGCCGCCGCCAAAGAGCAGGTCAGCGTTGCCACCGAGGCGTCCATCGTTGCGCAGCAGATCGGCCTGGAACTGCGACACCAGCAGGCGGCGAATCTCGGTCGTGCCGCCGGGGGTGTTCCACTCCACATCCACTGCCTCACCGAAGTGGCGTTGGTGCCAGATGGAGAACGCTGCGCCGAATTCGCTGCGGATCTGTTCGTTGTGCGGGGAGATGATCACCAGTCGCGGACCGTGTCTGGTGGTCGTCGGCGTGGATGGTTGCATCATCAGGCCCGGCAGCAGCAGGGCGACGATCACCCCCGCCAGCAGCGCAGCGCGCCAGTTCACTGGCGGCACTCCCCGGCGTCAGAGAGCGCAGTGCGCAGTTCGCGCGACATGCGATCGGCAGCGGCCGCCACCGAGTCCGGCCAGTGGGAGTCGTCTGGGTTTGTTGGAAAGATGACCGAGCGACTAGCGGTCACCAGCGCCCCGAGTCCGTGCTCGTCTACGGAACTGCGGATGTCGTCAGCTGTGCCGCCTTGCGCGCCGTAACCAGGGATCAGGAACCACTGCCGTGGCATGAGTGCGCGGAGGCGCCGTGCCTCGGCGCTCTTGGTGGCGCCAACCACGGCGCCAACGCTGGAGTATCCCGACTCACCCAGCGATGCGGCGCCCGCGTCGGCAACCTGCCGGGCGATGGCATCGCTTAGTGTGCCGCCACCTGCCAAGGGAATCGATTGCACGCTGTCGCCTGATGGATTGCTGGTGCGAACCAGGACGAACACGCCCCGGCCAAGGGCCGCGAATGGCATGAATCCCTCTGTTCCCAGATACGGGCTGGCGGTGGTCCAGTCGGCATCGAAGTGTTCCGCAGCCGCCGCGGCGTAGTGGGCCGCAGAGATGCCGATGTCCCCTCGCTTGGCGTCGAGAACGGTCACCAGCCCGGCGCGGCGGGCATGGGCGCAGCAGCGGGCCAGAGCGGCGATCGCCGCGGGACCGTGTCGTTCAAAGCAAGCCGATTGGAACTTCACCGCTGCGGCCAGCGGCGCCACGGCGTCGATCACTCCACAGCAGAATCGCTCCAGCGCATCCGCTGCGGAGAGCCCGCGCATCGTGGCCGGGAGTCGGTCGATCACCGGATCAAGCCCCACGCAAACCGGCGATCCGGCGCGGCGGACCGCCGCAGCCAGGGTGTCGGCGGGATGCGACTGTGCGGACGCCACGCGGGCGATCATACGGGCCGCAATCGGCCCCAAGTACGCTGGCGTCATGCGCGCTGCGCTTCTCTCCATCGGAGACGAACTGCTCCTGGGCGAGAAGCCAGAGACAAACTCTGCGGCGATTGCCCAGCTGCTGCTGCAGCACGGCATTGACACGACCCAGCGCCAATGCGTTGGTGATGATCGCCGGGCGATTCACGCCGCGCTGGCGGCGCTGGCGGCGGAAGCTGAACTGGTGGTGGCCACCGGCGGCCTCGGCCCAACGGCGGATGATTTGACCCGTGAAGCGCTGGGAGACCTGATCTCGCCGGGGGAGTCGTTGGAGATTGACACGGCTTCCGCAGCTGCTATCACGGCGCGATTTGCCGCGCGGGGTCGAGTGCTGCAGGAGGTGGAATTGCGTCAGGCCCGGTGTCCCCGCGGCTCACGATGCCTTTCCAACGGCGTGGGGGTGGCGCCGGGAATCGCGGCTCGGCATGGAAAGACCCAGATCATCTGCCTTCCCGGGCCGCCCAATGAGGCGCTGCCCATGCTGGCGGCGGAACTGAGTTCGCTCACCCATGAGCGCGGGGAGCAGACCTCGCCATCCACCATCCGCTGCGGCATCGTCCAGTCCTGCGGCCTCGGTGAGACTGAATCCGCCCGCCGATTGGGCGAGTTGATGCGCCGTGATGCCAATCCCCATGTGGGAACCACCGCCAGCGGGGCCATGGTTCAGGCCCGCATCAGGTGGCGAGGGCAACAAGCCACTCCCGAGGCGATCGGCTCACTGCAGGAACGAATCATGGCGCTCTGGCATCCATGGTCGTACAGCCCTGGGGATGACCCACTAAGTGCGGTGGTGGGCCAGATGCTGCGCCGCCGCGGCGAGAGTCTGGCAGTTGCTGAATCCTGCACCGGCGGCCTGCTCGGCGGCGAGTGCACGCACATCCCAGGCAGCAGCGACTGGTTTCGGGGCGGCGTGATCGCCTACAGCAATCAGGTGAAGGTGGACATGCTCGGGGTGGACCCCATGAGCCTTCTGCAACACGGCGCGGTCAGTGCCCAGACCGCACGGGCGATGGCTCTGGGGGCACTCAGCCGATTCAGCGCCGACTGGGCCATCGCCATTACCGGAGTAGCTGGCCCGGGTGGTGGCACAGCAGAGAAGCCCAGCGGAACGGTGCTGGTATCGGTCGCGGGGCGCGCTCAGGTCGGCACCACGCGGCGGTTCCTGATTCCCGGAACGCGCAGTGGAATCCGAGAGCGTTCGGTGCGACTGGCGCTACAGGCATTGCGCTTCGAGTTGCTGGGGTGCGCGGATCAACCGCTGCTGCATCAGGTCGCACACTCAGTTCAAAGCGGCGAGCGATCCGCCAAATGAACTCGCAGTTGGTTTACATCGGCCTAGGTGCCAATCTGGCAGCGCGCGCACT
>SYPI01000259.1 GCA_005804005.1 Planctomycetia bacterium | reverse complement strand
GTAAGTCGAGAACTTGTAGCCGCGCTTGTATTCGTACTTGTCCACGGCGCGCATCAGGCCGGTGTTGCCTTCCTGAATGATGTCCAAGAACGGCAGGCCGCGGTTGCGGTACTTCTTGGCGATGGAAACCACCAGGCGCAGATTGCCGCCGGAGAGTTCGCGCTTGGCCTGCTCGTACTCGCCGAAGACGCGGCCGATGGCGTTGATGCGCCGCTGCAGTCCGGCGGGCTCTTCCAGCACCAGATTGCGCAGGCCGTCGAGCTCGTCGCGCATTACCTGAACATCCTCGGGGTCGAAGCGTTCCGGGTGCTTCTCGGCCTTGTGCAGCCGCTCGCGCAGTTCGCAGACCTTCTTGTCGATCGACTGCAGCTTGCGCAGCAGCGGCTGGATTCGCCCGGTCCGCAGGCAGCATTCCTCAAGCAGCGTGGCGCACTTGCGGCGTCGGGTCTCGATGGACTGACGGAGCTCTTCGGCGCGCCCATCAGTCAGCGAGCCGCCCTCGATTTCGGTCCAGGCGTCCTGATTGCGGCGCAGCAACTTGCCGACAGTGTCGGTGTTGTAGGGGATGCGGGCCGCCACCTTGTCCTTGGCATTGCTCTCGGCGGTGGAGATGCGCATGGTGCGGTCGAATGGCAGGTGGCCCTCGTGCACCTGACGCAGGGTGTCCACGGCGGCGCTGGCGGCGTAATCGCTCTCCAGCACCTTGCGCCGGAAGATCATCCGGGTGGTCTCGATCTTCTTGGCCAGCCGGATCTCCTCTTCGCGGGTGAGCAACGGAATGGTGCCCATCTGCGTCAGGTACATGCGGATCGGATCATCGATGCGCTTTGAACCAGCCTCGGCCAGCGCCTGCTCGACCGCCGCCTGAGTCTCGGCCTCGTCGAGGAGTTCCTCCTCATCGAGCGAACCATGCTCGTGGTACCCAGCTTCCGGGGTGCCGGGGACAGCGGGGGCGCGCAGTGGCGGATGGGCGCCGGGAACTGCCGGAGCCTTCACCACCTTCTTGGGCCCGTCGCGCAGGAACTTCAGGTTGGTCTGAAGCTGAGCCGGCATCGGCGTGTGGCCCTGACGGCGCATCTCCAGCTGGTCGATCATCTCGATCCCATGGCGGGCCACCAGCACTAGCAATTCGTCGAGCCGATCGGGATCGACGAACTCATCAGGCAGGCAGGTGTTGAGCTCCTCGTAGCAGATCCACTTGCGGGTGGCGCCGGTTTCGACGAGGGAACGGAGAACGGGTTGCAGATCGTTGAGGGTCAGGCTCAAGGTGAGGCTCCGTCAGAGGGTGATCCTAGGCAGGGGACATGGGAAGAGTCGGAGTTGTGCGGGCAATCGCCGCCGGTCGAATTGGGTTGGACCGAATGGCCTCGAGACGCGCCATGGCGCTCGAGGTGTCATCGGCCGAAGACGCGTCAGAACACAAGCGGCCCGCCATTGATTCCATGTCGGCCACCGCATCAATCAGACGGCCACGCGGTCCCCCCTCCGACTCGCAGCGGCGCTCGCCAAGGAGGAAAAGATCGGTGGCCCGGGCGCGTCGCAGGTCGTCGGGCAGGTCGGCCAGCAATGTGGAAAGGCTGAACGACTCGCCAGCCTCGACCCGGGCGTGAATCAATGAGTAAATGTCGCGTTCAGCTTCACCGTGAAACCGCTCCGGGGGGAACTGCTCGGTGAGCGAGAGTGATTCACCGTCGGCGCTGGGCAGGCGTTCCTGACACAGTTCCGGGTGGGCTAGCAGCACCGCCAGCAGCGACTCTTCGGCTATGCGCTGCGCCCGGCCGATGGGAGTGGCAGGAGGAGCGGCGATTGGGGCGGTGGCTACCGGCGTCGCGGCCACAGGGGTGGCCGGCCTGGCAATCCTTGCTGAACTTCGCCGCGGCAACGCTGCCTCCAGCGTGGCAACCGGAATGCGTGCCACATTGGCGATTGAATCGAGCACCATGCGCTGCCGGATCGCCGGTAGCTCTGCCAGACCGTTCTGGGCCAGACGGCCGATCATTGCCTCGACGGCTTTCTGCCGACCACCAGGACCGCTGGCCTGTTCCAAGGCGGCGCGCAGTGATTCAGCCAAGTGTCGCAGAGCATCCGTGGCCTGATCGATCACTTCGCGAAAGGCCGCCGGGCCGTCGGCCTCGCGCAGCAGTTCATCGGGATCACGGCCGCCGGGGATGGTGGCCACCGACACATCAATCGGCTGGGCGAAGACCACATCGAGGCCGCGGTCGGCGGCCCGTCGGCCAGCCTCGTCGCCGTCGAACAGGAGCACCACCCGGTCGCACAGGCGCGACAGCACCCGGGCGTGGTCGCGGGTCAGGGCCGTGCCGAGCGTGGCCACCACATTGTCGAAGCCCGCCTCGTGGCAGGCGATCACATCCGTATAGCCCTCGACTACCACCGCAGTGCGTGAATCAATGATGGCCCGCTTGGCCAGATGCATGCCAAAGAGTGACTTCGACTTGTGGAAGATGGAACTCTCAGGACTATTCAGATACTTCGGTTCGTCGTCCGGATTGATGCGCCGGGCGCCAAACGCCAGCGGCCTCCCCAGTTCGTCCAGAATCGGGAAGATGACCCGATTGCGGAATCCGTCGACCAACTCGCCGTTGCGTTCGCGCAGCAATCCGGCCGCCACGAACGATTCGATGCGCGGCGAATCTGGTGAGTCCTTGCCGTGCTCGATGAACTTGCGCACGAACTGCAGGAAGTGCGTGCCACCGGGTGCGGCTAGCCCAAGGTGAAAG
>SYPI01000258.1 GCA_005804005.1 Planctomycetia bacterium | reverse complement strand
GCGCACATTGGGGCGGCCGGCGCGCCGCACCCGGTCGGCTGCGTAGCGGAAGAACTCGCCGGCGTGCTCCACACCGAGGAAGTTTGTCTCCGGTTCCAGCGACGATTGCTGCAGCAGAAAGGTGCCCTTGCCCGAGCCGATTTCCAAATCGAAGGGCTGCTCAGGCCGGTGTAGTTGGAAGAAGTAGATTGGCCCAATCCGCACCCCGGGCTCGGTGGGCAAGTCGGCCCAAGTCAGGCCGGCGTGGCCTGGTTCCAGCGGTCGTCCTCGCGAAAGTCCGAACGACACGATCGCTCTACTCTGCCGGCGCTGCGGCCGGCAGCGGAGTTGCCGCCGGTGCCGCCAACTTCGCCTTGAGCCAATCTATGACCAGCGTCATCACGCTCGGGTCAACCGTGATCTCAATCGTGGCGTACTCGCTCACTGCGCCGGAGGTGGCTGGTTGTAGCAGGTGATTCAGCCCCGGCATGGTCTTGGTTGTGATTTCCTGCCGGGCGTGGGTAACTGCCTCGGTAATGCCGCGGAGGTTTTCCGTCGGATCGACCTGCACATCGAGCGAGCCACCGATGGCCAACACCGGGCAGCCCACCCGAGACAGTGCCGTGCGCGGGTCGGAGGTGCGGATGAACGCCATGCCCACGCTGCGCGCCTGCGCCACCGCACCCTGTGCCGCCTGCTCGAGGTCGGCGTCGGTCATCAACCCATCTTGGCCTACGGCCTTGGCTTGGGCGCGAATCATCGCCTTGGCTTTCTCGGTCAACTCCTCAACAGACGCCTTCTGGTCGAGCGCATTCAAGAATTCGTTGTAGGGAATCATCGCCGCGTCAGCATCCTCCACGGAGACTCCCTCGGAGAGCAGCATCTGCCGAACCTGCCAGCGCAGAACTTCACTTCCTGGCATTCCCGTGCCCGCCAGCAGCACTAGCGCCGCCACCGGGTGATACGGATGCTCGTCAGTCCACTGCCATTCGGCCGCCTGCCCAGCGCAGGCCGCTCCCTCGCTGTGGCCGACGATCGCGACGCGCGCCGGATCGACCTCCGGCAGCGACTTCAGAAACTCGCTGGCCGCGTCGGCATCGGTGGCGAAGTCAACCCCGGTCGACCGACCGAAGTCGCCGTTGCTGCCACCCACCCCTCGCTTGTCGTACCGGTAGACAACGAATCCTGCGCGGGCCAGCGCATCGGCCCACACTAGGAATGGCTTGTGGCCGAAAACGGTTTCATCGCGGTCATTGGGGCCGCTGCCCGCCACCAGAAGTACGCCGGGCAACTTGGCCCCCGCCTCATGCGGCGGAATGAACAGCGTGCCCGCCAGTTCGATGGGCAGCACCGGATGGCGCGCCTTGGCCTCACGCACCTCGTATGGAAACGGCGGCTTGGGCTCCTGCGGCCTCGTCGCCGAAGCGACCGCCGCAGCCGGGCTGAGGGCGATCGGCCCATTGAACTGGCCCTGAGTGAAAGTCCCCGTCAGCGTGCCATCGGCTTGGGGGTGCAAATCGAGCACCGCCGGGGGTTGGGTTGAAAACTCGATTCGCGTGCTGGCCTCGCCGCGACTCACGCTCACCGGCATTTGCGCCACGCCCTGCGCGACGATACTGACCGTGCCCACCCAGCCGATCGGTGCGCCAGCATCGGCCAGGACAAACTCCATCGGCAACTTGGTGCGCCCCGCATCGAGCGTGGCGGTGTATCGGGTAGCCCCCGGGGTCTCAGTTGGGTCGCGCCAACAGGGCAGCGAGAACGGCAGTCGATCTTCCCGGCCCGCCGGGCCCAGTGCCAGCACTCCATCGAACGCTGCGGTCGCCTCAGTGATTGCTCCATCGAAGCGGCCGACCACACCGCGCAGGTCAAGCGTGAATGAAAGGTGGCCCTGATCGAAGCGCACATCGCCGCACAACTTTCGTCGAACTCCCATAGCCGGAAACCCGGCGAACGCCTGCCAGACAGCCTCGACCTGTCGAAGTTCCACGACTGCCTGCAGTTTGCCGTTGGGACTCTCGATCGACCCCATCCACCAGCGCCCCATCGCGGGTGCGGCGGCAGCTGGTGTGTCATCTGCAGCGGGACCGGCTGCGACTGCGGCGGCAGCGGGTGTGGGCGCGGGCGCGGCTGAGTCCTGCGCCATAGTGGCGGCCCCGAAGGCGATCCAGCAAAGCGCAACAGCCGGCGCCGATCTCATCACTTGGAACTCCTCAGTGTTTCGCGGCCCGCGCACTCCAGGAGATACGCGGCGCATCCGACCAAAGTCCTTCTAGATCGTAGAAAACTCGCTGCATCGGCTCGAAGAGATGCACAACCACATGCACGAAGTCCACCACCAGCCAGCTGTAGCCCGAGTCGGATTCGCGTTTCCAGGCGGCGCTTCCCTGTGCCGCGCCGAGCTTGTCTAGGTCCTCGGCGACGGAGCGCATCTGCCGGGCGCTGGTTCCCGAGGCGATCACCAAGTAATCGCACACTTGGGAAATCTCCCGCACGTCCAGGATGAGGATGTCACTGCACTTCAAGTCGGCACAGGCCCGCCCCAGCGCTACCGCCAGGTCGTGGGTGTCGCCTTGCTTGCCTTTGGACTTGGCTCGGGGCATTACGCCGCTTCCAACGCGGCTGAAAAATCAGGAACGACTGCCGCCACTGCGAGAACCGCCGTAGCCACCGCCGCCACCACCACCGGAGCGCGAGGGTCCGCCGCCAGTGCGTCCGCCACGGGCTGGGCCGCCAGCCTTGCCGCCGCGAGGACCACCGCGCGCCGCCGGACCGCGGGATGGGCCGGTACTGCTGGTAGTCCGGGTTCCTGGAGGGCCGAAGCGTGGCGGCGGACGCCGCTCCTGCCGACGACGACGCTCAGAGGGCTTCTCGTAGTGCGCCCGCTTCTTCACATCCTTGGTCAGGCCTTCCTTCTCGCAGAGCTTCTTGAACCGCCGCAACAGTTGTTCGGCGGTCTCATTGCCGCGGGCCTTCACTCGAATCGCCATACAGTCGTCCAGCCTTCCTCAG
>SYPI01000041.1 GCA_005804005.1 Planctomycetia bacterium | reverse complement strand
TCACAGGTTTCCCCGCCGCTCCTGCTCGAGCTCCAGACTCTCGAACAGTGCCTTGAAGTTGCCCTTGCCGAATGACCGGCTGCCGCGGCGGCAGATGATCTCGAAGAACAGGGTCGGTCGATCCTGCAGCGGCTTGGTGAAGAGTTGCAGGAGGTAGCCCTCTTCGTCAGCGTCCACCAGAATGCCCAGGTCGCGGATGCGCTGGTGATCTTCTTTGACCATCTCGTGTCCGTTGGCCTTCAGCATGGTGTTGACCCGTTCCCAGACCGACTCGTAGTAGGCCTCGGGAATGTTGAGGAAATCCACGCCGCGACGGCGCAGTTCGGCCACCGATGTGAGTTCGTCATCGGTGCGCAGGGCCAGGTGCTGGATGCCGGGAGTGTTGTCGTGCCAGTCGAGGTACTCCTGAATCTGGCTCTTGCGCTTGCCGGGCGCGGGCTCATTGATGGGCATCTTGATGAGGTGGTTGCCGCTGGCCATCACCTTGGACATCAGCGCCGAATAATCGGTGGCGATGTCCTTGTCGTCGAAGTGCTTGAACATGGAGAAGCCCATGACTTCCTCGTACCAGCGCAC
Organism: Planctomycetia bacterium; assembly: GCA_005804005.1. Lineage (GTDB taxonomy): Bacteria > Planctomycetota > Phycisphaerae > Phycisphaerales > SM1A02 > SYPI01. The sequence goes on along the minus strand of SYPI01000041.1, from coordinate 2,756 downwards.
CCAGTGATTCATCCGCCCCAGTTCGACATTGCCGACGCAGTGGTCGACAAACTTGAGCCCGCAGGGATTGGCCCGATTGCGGGCGTTTACCGCCAAGTCGCCAGCGGTGGCGAAACCGGGGGAAAAGACTCCGCCCTGTTTCAATTCTGGCAGGGCGTAGCCGCCGGTGCGACTTACAAAGGTGTGCACAGTTCGGCCGAACGCCTGCACCCCGGCCATGGTCACGCTGCCGCGGCTGTCGGTCAGAGTGCGGGGTTCGTAGGCCGAAGCGCCGCCATTGCGCATGACCTGTTCCCAGGCCTTGGTGGCATCAAAAACCGTGAAGGCGACATCCTTCACGCCGTCGCCGAAGCGGCGCACTTCCTCGGCGGCGGGGTGCGAGGTGGTCAGCGGCGTCTCGAGGATCAATCGGATGTTGCCCTGCGTCAGGAGGAAGCTGGCCGAGTCGCGGCAGCCAGTTGTCAGGTCGCTGAGTTGGGACACTTCGAAGCCGAAGGCATGGGCGTAGAACTGCGCCGCCTGCCGGGCGTTGCCGACCCAGAAGCGGACATGGTCAACATCAATGAGGGCCAGCGGATCGGTAGAAGCCGATGCCGCGCCGGGCGCCGATTGCGTCTTGGTACTCATGCCGGGATTCTAGGCGGTATGCTGGCCGATTCATCGGCGCATCGCGCCAGAGGAACCACCGAGTGAGCAAGGGAAAGACCGCTGCCTGGATCGTCGCCGCCGTGATCGCCGTGATCTGCCTTTTTGTTCTGGTGCTGTGCACCGCTGGGACACCCAAGGCGCTGGAAGCGCCCGCCGACTACCCAGCCCCGACCAACTAGGTCTGCCTCAGAAGCGAAGGACGCTGGAAACCTCGACCGGGGCCAGCAGGGCCCGGCCGCACAGCGCCTCGATTTCGATGAAAAACACCGCTGCCAGCGGGGTGGCCTTGGCGCGGCGCACCAGTTCGATGCAGGCTTTCATGGTGCCTCCGGTGGCTAACACGTCATCGACCATCAGCACTCGCGCCCCGGGGTTGAGGGCATCTTCGTGCATGTGCAGTTCGTTCTTGCCGTACTCCAACTCGTACCCCACCGAGATGGTCGGGCGAGGCAACTTGCCCGGCTTGCGCACCGGGACGAAGCCGCAACTCAGGGCCTGGGCGATGGCGGTGCCGAAGATGAATCCGCGGCTCTCCGCGCCCACCACCCTATCGACACCGGCTGAGCGCCACGGGTTGGCCATCAGTTCCACTGCCAATGACAGGGCCGCCGGGTCGGCCAGCACCGGGGTGATGTCCTTGAAGGTCACTCCGCACTTTGGGAAGTCGGGGACCTCGCGAATCAGTGCGGCCAGCGACTGCTCCAGAGGGGACTTCACGGCGGCGAGCCTATCATGCAGTCATGGCGAACAAGGCTCAGCAGGGCACCGGAAAGCTGGAGACTGTCGAGCCCATCGGCAAGCGGGTGCTCATCCGCAAGGATGAAGACAAGAAGATCACCAAGGTCGGAATACACCTGCCCGACAAGATGGAGATCCCCACCCTCACCGGCCGGATTGTGGCTATCAGCGCCCAGATCGCCCGCGACGAGGACTATCCGGTGAAGCAGTACGACCGCGTTCTCTTCAATCCGCGTAATGGGATTCCGGTTGACTTCGAAGGTGACAACCGCCTCTTCGTGGTGCCCATCGATGACCTGGTGGCAGTGTTCCGGCGCGGCGAGGGCGCCTGACTCGATCGGTCATGGAGACCACGGCACTTCCAGCCCGGGGAATCGAGCCTCTGCACCGGGCATTCCGGGCATCGGTGTGCCCACCCGGCTCCAAGAGCGAGACCAATCGTTTCTACATGCTGGGGGCGCTGGCTAGCGGGGCCACCCGGGTGCTGCGCCCCCTGCGGGCCGATGATCCGGATCACTTCGCACTCGGACTCACGCTGACTGGCTGCCCGGTGCAACTGGATGAGGCCGGAGCGACGATCCTCGGTTCGGCCGGACGTCCCGCTGGGGGCGTAGCGGTCGACATGGGCGACGGCGGTACGCCGACTCGTTTCTTCATGGCCCTGGGGGCCCTCAGCCGCCGCGGCGTGGTCGTCGACGGCAGTGAGCGGATGCGCCAGCGCCCGGTGGACGAACTGGCGAGGATGCTGGTGGCGCTGGGCGCCGATGTTTCGTTCACCGAAGCACCCGGGCGCTTGCCGGTGCGCGTCGGCGCGCGGCGCGTGCGGGGCGGCTCGATCAGCGTGGGGGCAACTGCGTCGAGCCAGTTCATTTCGGCGGTGCTGCTGGCCGGTCCATGGATGGAAGATGGTGTCGACATCATCTTCACCCAGCCGCCAACCAGCGCCTCATACATCGAGTTGACGATCGACGCTCTGCGACGATTCGGCGCCACGGTTGAAGTGCTGCGCGATGGTGCCGGCCGATTGGCGCGCATCACGGTGCCAGCGGCGCTGCTGGAAGGGCGCACGGTCACAGTTGAGCCAGATGCTTCAAGCGCCGTCTACTTTCTGGCCGCCGCGGCGTTGATTCGCGACGCGCGCTGCGCGGTCCCGGGCTTGCCGCGGGCGACGAAACAACCCGATGGGGCAGTGGTGGCCGCGCTGGTAGCCATGGGCGCCAACGACATCACTGTTCCCGGTGGCACCTGCGTTGAGGGCACCGGCACATTGCGCGGCGTCGACCTCGATGGCTCGCGCTGGCCCGACGGCGCACTGTGCGTGGCGGCGGTGGCCGCTGCGGCGCGCGGAGTGACTCGGATCCGCGGCCTGC
>SYPI01000257.1 GCA_005804005.1 Planctomycetia bacterium | reverse complement strand
ATCAGGTCGGGGAACTCGTTCTCGTTGATGCGCACTCGCTTGGCCATGGCCAGCACCAGCGGCAGATTGGTTTCAGCCAGTTGTTCGCGGACCTCCTCGGCCTTGGCATGCCAAGCCAGTAGGTCGCGCGAGGTCACCAAGTCCGGCGCGGCCGTGCCGAGCTTGCGCTGGATGCGACCGATGCGGTAGCGGGCGTAGTTCAGCTTGAGGAACAGGATTCGCTCCTGCGCGCCAGTGAGGACCACTGACCGATTCGGGCGGACCCGCTGTTCGCGGCGGCCGATGTCGTCCATCAGCGGGCGGTACCAAGAGACGTCCGGCCGATTGATTTCCGGCGCCAGATCGAAGATGCGACGCTCGGCGCCGGACTTCCGGAACTCAGGCGACTCGATGTAGTCAGACGGCTCAGCCAGAATCTCCGCCAGAGTGGCAGCCTGCTCAACCGAAAGGCCCGCGGGGCGACGAACTCGCGCAGCAGTCCGCGGCCGGCGCCGGCCGGTGACAGTAGCGATCTCTGGATTGATTGTGGAGTCAAACATCTGAGGGGTTGAACTAGCCTGCGAGGGGTCAATAACTACGCAATCACAAGTCGCAGCGCGGGCGACGGTCCATACGCTCGAAACTGCTGGACGGTTCAAACTTTGACGCGTGGAGACAAACGAATGGCCCCCCATACTCTTGGGCACCTGCCGGGAAGAACAGCCCGGTGGATCGCCAAATCCAGAGCAAACGGCGTACCGGTTTTCAGGGGTCTATTCGGGGGTGCCAGCGGAGTGGTCGTAAACCCAAGTCTCCACCGCTCGTGGGTAGTCCAAGACCTCGCCAGGGCGGAAAAACAGGCCAAGTTCACGAGCCGCAGCCTCTGGCCCGTCCGACCCGTGGATCAGGTTGAACGAGTTGGATACGCCGTAGTCGCCGCGAATGGTCCCAGCCGCGGCCTTCGACCCAAATGTTGCCCCCATCATCGATCGGCAGATGGCGATGGCTCCGTTGCCGCGGACTGCCAGAACCAGCACCGGGGCGCTGGTCATGAACCGAACCAGCCCCGCGTAGAACGGCTTGCTGGCGTGGTCCTTGTAATGGGTGGCTGCGAGTTCCTGACTGATCTGCATCAGCTTGGCGCCGACGATCTGCAGGCCCTTGTCCTCGAAGCGGGAGAGGATGCGGCCCATCAGGCTGCGCTGAACGGCGTCGGGCTTCAGGATGATCAGTGAGGTTTCCATTGGGGGCGGAAAGGTACCAGAAAGCACGGCTTCGGCCGATAGGTACCCTTCAGGAGCAGGCAAGGACGCCAGAATGCCCACCCTCGTGAGTAGCAAGGATGCTGATGTGAGTGATGCCAAGGCGACCGCCGGGAAACAGCCCGAGTCCAGGAAACCTCGCGGTTCCACAGCGGAGGAAATGGCCTCTGGCCAACGCGAGATCGCCGTCAGCGAGTTCTTCGCCAAGAACCGACATTTGCTGGGCTTCGACAATCCCCGCAAGGCGCTGCTGACCACGGTGAAAGAGGCGGTCGACAACTCGCTCGATGCCTGCGAGGAAGCTGGAATCCTCCCCGAGATCACGGTCGAGATTGGGCAGAAGTCGGAGACTCGGTTTCGCGTGACGATTCGCGACAACGGCCCCGGCATTGTTCGCCGCCAGATTGAGCATGTGTTTGGCCGCCTGCTCTATGGCAGCAAGTTCCACCGGCTGAAGATGAGTCGTGGGCAGCAGGGGATCGGTATCTCTGCCGCCGGCATGTACGGCCTCATGACCACCGGTCAGCCAGTGGTCATCGTTTCTAAGACCGGCAAGCAGCAGCCCGCGCACGAAGTGATCCTGAAGATGGACACCTCCAAGAACCGGGCCGACATCGTCAAGGAAACTGAGCACGCCGAGATGGACGAGTTGTTTCCGCAGGGGCACGGCACGCAGGTCACTATCGAGCTGGAAGCCCGCTACCAGAAGGGGCGGCAGTCGGTCGACGAGTATCTGGAGCAGACGGCGATCGCCAACCCGCACGCCTGCTTCGCCTTCATCGCCCCGGATGCCACCCGCCTGGAGTTCCAGCGCAGCGTGAAGGAACTGCCGCCGGAGGCCAAAGAGATCAAGCCGCACCCGCGGGGGATTGAACTGGGCACGCTCATCCAGATGATTGAGCGCACCGAGTGCCGGGCGATCGGCTCATTCCTGCAGGAGGAGTTCTGCCGCGTCTCGCCTTCGGTGACCCGAGCGATCTGCGATCACGCCAAAGTCAAGAACACCACAACGATCGGGCGCATCGGCCACGCTGAGGCCGAGGCCATCTTCAAGGCGATTCAGGTTGTGAAGATCATGGCGCCGCCGACTGACTGCCTGGTGCCGATGGGAACCAAGGCGCTGCTTTCGGGGCTGCTGCGCGGGGTGCGGGCCGAGTTCTTCTCGGCCAGCATGCGGCCCGCCGATGTTTACCGCGGCAACCCATTTCAAATCGAAGTCGGTCTGGCCTACGGCGGCGAACTGCCCAAGGAAGAGCCGGCGCGAATTCTGCGCTTCGCCAATCGAGTGCCGTTGCTCTATCAGCAGTCGGCCTGCTGCTCATGGAAGTCGGTGATCGATACCAACTGGCGCGCCTACGGACTGAGTCAGAGTCGGGACAGCGCCCCCGAAGGCGGTCTGGTGGTGATGATTCACATGGTCAGCGCTTGGGTGCCGTTCACCAGTGAGTCGAAGGAGGCCATTGCCGACTACGACGAGATTCGCAAGGAGATGAAGCTGGCGCTGCAGGAAGCTGGCCGCAAACTGGGCATTTACCTCAAGCGCCGGGCGCGGATGAGGCACGAGACTGACCGGCGCGACATTTTCGAACGCTACATCGGTGAGATCTCCAAGGCCTGTGAGGGAATCACCGGCACTCCGGCCAAGAAGGTGTTCGATGCCCTGACGCGGCTGGCCAAGACCAAGACCGAGCAGGCCGATCAGGACCTCGATGATGAAGGCAATGTGGTCGAGAAGAAGTTGGAGCAGGATGACAATGTGGTGATCCTGGCGGAGCGCATCGGCGCGGCTGAGCAGGCCGAGGCGCCAACAGATCTGATCCCCGAGGTGCGCCCGACTAAGGTGAGTCGTCCGGCGGCCGCCAAACCGAAGACGCCGAAAAGGTCGACGCCCCCCGCCGCGCCAGCCCAGACGCCGACGGTCCCAGCCCCGTTCCGGGTGAAGGAGCGCAAGGCGCCCGAGGGCGGCTTGTTCGAGGAAGGCAAGTAGTCAGGAAGGAAGCCGATGGCCGCGAAGAAACCGACTGATTCGAGGGGCGCAGCCCGCAGCGCCCTCAGCGAGCGCACCGACGCCCAGACCCGCAAGGGAATTGTCGAGTTGGGCGCGCGGGTGGTAAGGCAATCGCTGGCCGAGACTGATCCATTTGTGGATGTGCCGTTGCGCTCACTCAGCAACACCAGTTTTAATGCCCGCAAGCGGCTGCTGGAAATGGGCGACTCCACCCAGCGGCGCAACCTCTTCAATACCGCGCAGGCCCGCAAGTTCATGCAGACCGTGCTGCTGTCCAAGGGTTGCAAAGACCTGATCGAAGCTGGCAAGACCCTCAGTCTCCGCGGCATGTACTACATGAGCCTGCACACCATCCCCGGCACCCGCGAGAAGACATTTGAGGGTCAGGAAGAGTCCGACGGCATCCTCGAGGACATCGAGGTGGCGCTGGAGGCGCTGCGCGAGAACCTGCATCTGTTCGCCAAGAAGCGCGGCACCATGGTCGGGCCGATCACTGTGCGCGACAACGGTGACGAGATCGATTGCCGCCGTATGGGGACCGGTGGATACGCCATCCCATCGATCTGCGAGCCGGGAGTGGTGGAGTTCGGCAAGTGCGACGCCAAGTTCGTGCTGCATGTGGAGAAGGACACGGTCTGGAGCCGCTTCAATGAGGACCGCTTCTGGGAAAAGCACAACTGCATCCTGACCGAGGGCTCGGGCCAGCCGCCGCGCGGCGTTCGCCGATTGCTGTGGCGCCTGCATCACGAACTCAAGCTGCCGATCTACTGCCTGCTCGATTGCGACCCGTGGGGGCACTACATTTTCAGCGTCATCAAGCAGGGATCGATCAATCTGGCCTTCGAGTCCAGCCGTTTGGCCATCCCCGACGCCAAGTTTCTGGGCATCCGGGCCGAGGACTATGAGCGCTGCGAGCTCACCGATGATGTGAAGATCGAACTGAACGATCGCGACATTGAGCGGGCCAAGCAGATCGCTGGCTACCCATGGTTCGTGGACAAGAAGCCATGGCAGAAAGAGATTCAGCGGATGCTGCGCAACGGCTTCAAGATGGAAGTTGAATCGCTGATCACCAAGGACATCTCTTATGTGACCGAGGAGTATGTCCCGGCGCGGCTGAAGGCCCGCGACTGGCTGGAGTAGCCGCGGGTGCCGTCAGCCCGCCGCCAGAGGCAGGTGCACGGCGAAGTCGCTGCCACGGCCCGGCTCGCTGTGCAGTTCGATCCGGCCGCCGTGCTCTTCGACAATGCGGCGGGCCACCGCCAGACCCAGCCCGGAGCCGCCCGGCTTGCTGGTCACATATGGCTGGAACACCTCCGCCCGTCGCTCGGGAGCGATTCCTGGGCCGGTGTCGATCACATGGATGATGATCCCATCTGGACCACTCTCGAGTCGGAGGATGAGTTCGCTTGGCGCGGACCCGGGTGAGGGATCCTTCATGGCCTGTACGGCATTCAACGCCAGATTCAGCAGGGCCTGCTTCAACAGACCGGGGTCCACCCGGGCCATGACTGGCGCAGGAGCGAGGTCCTTTCGAAGCAGTACGCCAGCCTGCCCACACTGCGGCTCGAAGAAGTCGGCCAGATCCAGCACCACGTCGCGAAGGTCCAGTTGGTGTGGGTCCAGTTTCACCCGACCGGCGAAGCGCAGGAAATCTTCCAGGATGTCCTTCAGCCGCGTGCACTCTTGGGCCAGGCTGTCGACCCGGCGGCTGACCCGCTCGCGCTCGTCATCCTTCATGGCGCTGTCCAGCACATCTTCGCGCAGGAGTTGGGCGTGCAAGGCGATGGTTGAGAGCGGATTCTTGATCTCATGAGCCAAGCCGCTAGTCATCGAACCCAGTTCCGCCAGTCGCACTGCGTCGGCGGCGCGACGCTCGGCCTGGCGAGTGCGCGCTTCGCGGCGGCGGATGGTGCTACGCGCGGAGAGCGCCGCCACCGCCGCACCGACACCCCCAGCGACGAGAACACTCACAATGCCGAAACCGGCCTCCCCAAGCGTCGCGAAAACCACGCCGAATCCGACCACGCTAGGCAGTCGGCAGTTCCGCTCGGACTAGGGCGCGGGCGTAGGTAGCGGCCCAACCCTTTGCACCTTGCGCAGCGCTGTACTGAACGCGCTCGCCGTCCTTCAAGGTCCGGAATCCGTGCTCCTGCTCGATCACGCTGTAGTGCACGAACACATCCTGTCCGGCTGGCCCAACAATGAACCCGAAACCCTTACGGGCATCGAACCACTTGACCGTGCCTTCCACTTTTTCAAGGTGCTCTTGACTCGACATGAACGTGGCCTCCACGCGACTCGCACCACCCCCGTGGGTGGCAATTTCTGGGACACGGTCCAACCAAACCATTCAACCTCCAGATTGTGGTGCCAAAACCGCGTTCTTGCAAGGAGAGCGGCCGTTCTTCTAGCCATAAGCCTGGTTCTTCAGGTCGCGGTGCTCCATCGCGGACCCCCAGTGGCTGGCGTCCGATCCGCCTATCGGGCCACACCTTAGGGCGTATGGCGATCATGAAAAAGGAGCGGTCGGCGCCTATGGCACCGGCCGCTCCTGATTGGAATCCGTGGGACTGACTAGGAGTGGGCCCGCTCGCGTCCGCGACCGCCGCCGTGGCCGCCGCGACCTCGATCGCCGCGTCCGCCACCGCCACCACCGCCGTGGTCGCGCCGTCCGCCGCCACCGTGGCCGTGGTCTTCGCCGTGACCCTCGCCAGCGCCCTCGCCACCAGCGTCCGCTGGCGGCTCAAGCAGAGCTTTGCGGCTGAGCTTGATTCGGCCGGTGTCATCAACATTGATGACCTTGACGCGCACAGCGTCGCCGATCTTGACCACATCCGTGACCGACTTCACATAGCCGTAGGCCAACTCGGAGATGTGGCACATGCCATCGGTGCCAGGGGCCAGTTCGATGAAGGCGCCGAAGTCCTTGATCGAGACAACCTTGCCCTCGTAAACCGTGCCAGCCTTGATCTCGGCGCCAAGCGCCTCGACTTCCGCCCGGGCCTGAGCGGCCTTGGCGGCGTCGGCGCTGGCAATGAAGACCGTGCCATCCTCTTCGATGTCGATCTGCGCGCCGGTGCGCTCCTGAATCCCGCGGATGGTCTTGCCACCGGGGCCAATGAGCTTGCCGATCTTCTCCGGATCGATCTTGACGATGGTGATGCGTGGGGCCAACGGGCTGATGTCAGCGCGCGGCTTCTCGATCACCTTCTCCATCTGCTCGATCAGGAACAGGCGGCCTTCGCGGGCCTGAGCGAAGATGGTGGCAATCTCGCTCACCGCCAGCCCGCGGGCCTTCAGGTCGAGCTGGATGCCGGTGATGCCGGTTCGCGTACCCGAGACCTTGAAGTCCATCTCGCCGAAGAAATCCTCTTCGCCAATGATGTCGGTCACATGGGTGACGCGTCCGTCGGCGGAGGTGAAGCGGCCGACGCTGATGCCGGCGCAGGTGCCCTTGATAGGCACGCCAGCATCCATGAGCGCTAGGCAGCCACCGCACACGCTGGCCATGCTGGAAGAACCGTTGGACTCGGTGATGTCGCTGCTGACGCGCACCGTGTAGGGGAACTCTTCGGTGCCGGGCAGGATGCCCATCAGGCTGCGCTCGGCGAGTGCGCCGTGGCCGATCTCGCGGCGACCCGGGCCGCTGATGCGGCTGGCTTCACCGGTGCAGAAGGGGGGGAAGTTGTAGTGCAGGTAGAACTTCTTGGCGTACTCGGGGAGCAGACCGTCGACGATCTGCTCGTCCTTGACTGTGCCCAGGGTGACCGTCACCAGCGACTGGGTTTCACCGCGCTGAAAGAAGGCCGAGCCATGCGTGCGAGCGAAGACGCCAACTGACATGTCCAGCGGTCGGATCTGGTTCAACGGGCGGCCGTCGGCGCGAATGCCGTGGACTGCGACCAACTCGTGGGTGATCTTCTTCTCCAGGAGGCGCAGGGCTTCCTT
>SYPI01000256.1 GCA_005804005.1 Planctomycetia bacterium | reverse complement strand
GTCGTTACGACTGCGCCCGGTGTGCAGCTTCTTGCCCAGATCGCCTACGCGGGCTACCAGCTCGCGTTCCACCCAGGAGTGGATGTCTTCGTCGGTGGCCTGACGAAGCAACTCCGGATCGCGGCGGGCCGCCTCGCGCACCGCTTCAAGTGCCGCAATCAGTCCGCGCAATTCCGTCGCAGTGAGTACCCCGGCGCGCTCGAGCGCCCCGGCCCAGGCCAGTGAACCCTCGATGTCCTGCTCGACGAGCACCCGGTCGAAGGGCAGAGAGTCGTTGAACTGCTTGAAGAGCGGGTCGGATGCCTCGGCAAATCGGCCCGCCCAGACGGCGGTCGTCATCGGGTGTGCTCCGGGTGCAGTCGCTTCAGAGCGCGAATGCGCGCCGGAAGCGAGAGGAGCCGAATGAATCCTTCGGCGTGCTTCTGGTCGTAGACCTCGTCCTCGCCGAAGGTGGCGAAGGCTTGGCTATAGAGGCTGTTGGGCGAGCGGCGCTTCACGGTGGTCGCGGCGCCCTTGAAGCAGCGCACCACTACATCGCCATCGAGACTCTCGGCGATCTTGGCGGCACCGGCCCAGACGGCCTCGCGCACTGGCGTGAACCACTGGCCGTCGTAGACCAGCGTGGTGAACTCGGCGGCTAGTTTCTGGCGCCAGAGCATGGTGCTGCGGTCAAGCACGATCTGCTCCAAGCCGCGCAAGGCCTCCATGAGGATGGTTCCTCCCGGCGTCTCGTACGCGCCGCGACTCTTCATGCCCACCAGTCGGTTCTCAACCAGATCGACCCGGCCAACGCCGTGCGCGCCAGCGGTGGTGTTCAAGCTGGTGAGCAGGGCCACCGGATCCATCGGTCGGCCGTCGAGCGCCACCGGGCGGCCAGCCTTGAAGGTGATCTGCACATCAACCGGCTTGTCAGGCGCCTGCGCCGGGCTGACCGTGCGCATCCAGACATCTTCCGGCGGAGCGTTCCACGGGTCTTCCAGCTCGCCGCCCTCGTGGCTGATGTGCCAGATGTTGGCGTCGCGGCTGTAGATTTTCTCGGCGCTGGCGGCGCAGGGGATGTTCCGTACGCGCAGGTAGGCCAGCATCTGCTCGCGGCTCTTCAAGTCCCAGATGCGCCAGGGGGCGATGACCGGCAGATCCGGCCCGAGCGCCGCATAGGTTGACTCGAAGCGCACTTGGTCGTTGCCCTTGCCGGTACACCCGTGGGCCAGCGAATCGCAGCCGGTCTGGCGGGCCACATCGACCTGTGCCTTGGCGATGATCGGCCGGGCGATCGAGGTACCCATCAGGTAGCGGCCCTCGTACACCGCGCCGGTGATGACCATCGGGAACACATACTGCTCTAGGAACTCGCGGCGTAGATCGATGCAGATGCAGTCGCAGGCGCCGGTAGAGCGGGCCTTTTCCTCGATGCCCTTCAGCTCAGCGTCGCCTTGGCCAACATCGGCCACCACCGCCACGACCTCGCAGCCGTAGGTTTCCACCAGCCAAGGAATGATGCATGAAGTGTCGAGGCCGCCGGAGTACGCCAAGGCTGCCTTGCGGGGGTGGAACGATGTCATGGGGAGCTCCGAGTCTTTGCGAGCGGGAAAGGGGAATCCGGCAAGGTACTGCGCTCAGGCGCGCGCCACGGCGGCGCGGGCGGCGGCGGGATCGAGCAGGGCCAACAGCAGCGCATTCTGCATGTGCATGCGATTCTCGGCCTGGTCGAACACGATTGAATTGGGCGAGTCGATGACCTCGTCGGTCACCTCTTCGCCGCGATGGGCGGGCAAGCAGTGCAGAAGGTTGGCTCGGGGGCCAGCGATCTGCATCAGGCGCGCGTTTACCTGGTATGGCTGCAGCGCGGCGCGCTTGCGGTCAGAGTCGGCTTCGCCCATGGAGATCCAGCAGTCGGTGTAGACGGCATCGGCACCGGCGATTGCCGCGATGTCGGTGGTGAACGACAGCCGCGCCCCGGTGCGCATGGCCCGGGCCAGCGCGGTGCTGCCAGTGGCTGCGTCGAGTTCGAAACCGGGAGGCGTGACCACAGTCATGCGGCAGCCGAGCGCCGCGCACGCTTCCACCAACGAGCGGCAGACATTGTTGCCGTCGCCCACCCAGGCCAAGTGGCCGTGAACTGGGCTGAAGCCGTGCTCGGTCAGGGTCAGCATGTCGGCCAGTGCCTGTACCGGATGGTGCTGATCGCACAGCGCGTTGACCACCGGCACTCTCGTGGCTGCGGCCAGCGCTTCCAGAGTGGCGTGCTTGTGCACTCGGGCTACCAGCGCGTCGCACCAGCGTTCCAGATTGCGCCCGTAGTCGGCGATCGACTCGCGTTCGCCAATGCGGTTGGACTGGTGATCGAGGTAAACAACCGTGCCGCCGAAGCGGGCGAAGCCGACTTCAAATGAAACCCGGGTGCGCAGCGACGGCTTCTCAAAGAGCAGACAGATGGCCCGCTGGGCGAAGTGGTCGCGCCACGGGGTGTAGTCGGCCTTCAGGCGGCGGCCCAGTTCCAGCAGGAAGTGCACTTCGTGGCTGGCCAGATCGAACAGAGTGAGCAGGTCGGTGGCGGCCAGCGCGCCGTGATTGCTCTCGGCGCACTGATCGGGGATTCGGGGTGCGGTTGTCGCCATTGCTACAGCTCCGCCGCGCAGGGCGCGGATTCGATACGGGTTCCGGCGGCGCCGCCCGAGGCCAATTGCGCGAGTGCGGCCGGGTCCTTCCACGAAGCGATGACCACCGGTGCGCCGGTGGTGCGACTGGTGGCCAGTGCGCTGCGCACCTTGGGGATCATTCCGCCGGTGATGGTTCCGTCGGCGCAGAGTCGCTCGAAGGTGTCGTCGTCTATGGCGGGGATGGCCTGGCCGCGGGCATCGAGCACGCCGTTGACATCGGTGAGGTAAACCAGCGCGCCGGCACCCAGAATGCCGGCCACTGCGGCGGCGGCATCATCGGCGTTCACATTCAGGCAGGCGGTGTCGGGGCCAGCGCCGCCTGCAGCAGCCCCAGCCGAGGAAATCACCGGCAGAAATCCGCCGCGCAGAAGTGCCCTGACCACGCTGGCATCTCCACCGGTGACGCGGCCGACCGAGCCAGCATCGAAGCCAAG
>SYPI01000255.1 GCA_005804005.1 Planctomycetia bacterium | reverse complement strand
GGCCCCGGCGGCATCCTGCGCCCGGATGGCGCTCCGCCACGGGGCAACCGCTGACTGGACCATCAGCGTGGCCCCAGAGGCGCAAAGGGTGGTTAGCAGGGCGGCCAGCCACAGCGCCACGCACCCGGCCATTGGCAGCAACGGCGAAGCGGGGAGGGTGCAGCGCCGGAAAGCGGAGATGGTGACTGCCGCAGCCGCGGGCGCCACCAGCGCGCCCATCTGGAACAACCGCTGGGCAACCATCCCCGAGGCGAAGTTCGCCGCGGCAGGTGACCCGGGTCCGAGGAACACCCGCGAGTCTTCGGTCCCCGCACCCGCTTCCCGCAAGATCGAGAAGATGGCGATGGCATTCAATGTTGGCGCAATCAGGGCGATGCCCCAGCAGATGGTTCCCATCACGAACAACACCATCCACAGGCGCGGGTTCATGCGCTCAGGGTACGGCAAGCGAACACGCCGCAGTCCACTGCTACCCTTGCAGGATGCTTGCCGTTCAAGGCGCAGTTCGCCCAGTGGCCGCCGGGATCGGCCCGCTCGCGCTTCCCGGCGAAGAGGGATTCCGGTGGGCGGCGGCCAGTCGATTCACTGCGGTGCAGCCGGCGGTCTCCCGGAGAGGGTTGGACCCGCGGGCGCTTGATGGCAGCGCTCGCCGAGGAATTGTGACGCTCTGCCGCCGACTGGGATTGTCATTGGCTGGCCTCGATCTGTCGGTTCCGGCACCAGCGTGGCTGGACGGAGGCAGGATCGGGCGCGCCATCGAGTTGGCGGCCGACGCCACTGGGCTGGCTGAGGACCTCGGACGGTTGCCAGTGTCGATCGATGTGCAATCACCCGATTCCGTTCCGCAACAGGCCCGTGCTGAACTGATCGCCAATGCCGAGCGTCGGGGAGTGCGAATCGTCGTCTACTCGGAAGGGCCGTGCGTATGGGGTGAGTGGGTCACCAGAGGCATCGATGCCGCTCAGTGTGCCGCCAGCGGGGCCGACCCGGTGAACGAGTTGATCCGTTGCGGAGCGCGCTTGGGCGGAGTCCGCCTCAGGCCGCCTGGGGAGGGCCAAGGCAGTGGTTCCGACGCGCCTCGCCCGAGGGTTGACCTCCGGGGCGTTGCCGCAGCGCTGGCGGGCGTCGGCTTCCCGGGCTTTCCGGTTGGGCAGGTGAACGGGGGCCAGTCTGCGCAAGGGGATCTCATCAGAATCCGGTCTCTGTGGGAGGCTCAGCCATGAATGCCCTGCGCAACGGCGTGGATCTGGTTGAACTGGAGCGCGTGGAGCGCATGCTGGCGGAACATCCCCAGAGATTCGCGCTGCGCTGCTTTACCCCCGCAGAGCGCGACTACGCCGAAGCGGGCGGGGCTCTGCGGGTGGCCCGCTACGCCGCGCGATTTGCCGCCAAGGAGGCCGCCATGAAGGCTCTTGGCACCGGGCTGGCCGAGGGAGTCTCCTGGCTGGACATCGAGGTCGGCCGCCAACCCTCGGGGGCGGTCCATCTGCGGTTCACCGGCCGCTTCGAGGAGTTGGCGCGCCAGCAGCAACTGAACAACTGGTCGCTCAGCCTGAGCCACTCGCGAAACTTCGCCGTGGCAATGGTGGTTGCGCAGACCTGACTCGCGGTGCGGGGTACCATCCGCCCATGGCACGAGCGAAAGGACCTGCGCTCTACGAGTTGCTCAAGGATGGCAACAAGTCGAAACTGAGTACGCCGCTTCCCGCGCGCGGAGCAGCGGCGGTTTCATCCGGCGCCATCGGTGACCGGCGCTGGTATGCCAGCCCACCATTGGCGCTGGGAATCGGCGCGCTTGTCCTTGTAGTTGTAGTTGTGGCGGTGTTGATCGGTCCCGGTGGCGGAGGTTCGCAAGGCCAACCCACGGACGCAGGGCGCAGCGTTCCGATAGATCCGCTGGCAGCCAGACCGGTGCTCGTGAACCCGGGCCCGCCTGCCGGAGTCGGTGGGCCACAGCCGGTCGCCACCACGACCGTCGGGTTGTCGGCGGGCCATCCCCAGTCTGGCATGACATATTTGGTGGTTGCCCACCTCGGACAGGCCGAAGCAGGCCAGTTGGTCGCCTTCCTTGCCGCCAATGGGCTTGAAGGTTTCTCAGTTCCGGGCAATAATGCCCGACTTCACTTGGTCATGGTCCTGCCGGCCATGACGAGCCGGGCCGACTGGAATGGCCCCGCTGGTCGCGGGCTCATGGATCGAGTGAAGTCGCTTGGAGCGCAGTGGAAGCGCGCCAATCGAGGCAACTCGGACTTCCACGACGCCTATTGGGACACCTACTGAGGACCGCACGCCTGCGCGAGACGCCATGACTATCCACCCCAGCTTGAAGACAAAGTCCGGCGCCCTGAACCAGCATCGCAATGTGCTGACACGCACCGAGCGAATCTCGCGCCTCGTGAATGAGGAGCGGTTTGACCTCGCCACCAACTCGGCCTTGGGCATCATCAAGGTGCGCAGCATCAAGGCGCGCGCCGTGAAGAAGAAGAAGGAAGCGGCGGCTGAGGGTGCAGCGGGCGCGGCGACACCGGCAGCGGCGGGCGCAGCGGCCCCGGCGGCCGGAGGCGCGGCAGCCAAGAAGAAGTGAGCCGTGGGCCTTTGATGCCAGCGGCATCGCCCCTCCGATCACCGTTGAACATTGAATCGCTCCTCTGTGAGCGGGTTCGTTCCATAGACGCCTCCGGGATCCGCCGGGTCTTCGACCTCGGTTCGCGCATGCGGGATCCGATCAACCTGTCGATCGGCCAGCCGGACTTCCCGGTTCCCGAGGCGCTGAAGGCGGCGGCGGTTCGTGCCATCCAGTCCGACCGTAACGGGTACTCCGTCACGCAGGGAGTCCCCGAGTTGCGCGCGGCGATTTGGCAGCGACTGGAGTCCACCATCGGTTGGGTGCCCTCGACGGAACTAGATTTGCTGGTGACCAGTGGCACCAGCGGGGCGCTACTACTGGCGGCTATGGCTCTGCTTGGACCCGGGGATGAGATCGTCTTCCCCGACCCCTGGTTCGTGCTCTACCCGCAGTTGGCGCGGATTTGCGGCGCGCGCGGCGTTCCCTGCGACACCTACCCGGACTTCCGCATGACTGCCGCTCGGGTGGCGCCGCTGCTCACGCCGCGAACCAAGATTGTGCTCTCCTGCAGCCCGAGCAATCCGTGTGGGACAGTGCTGTCGCAGCAGGACTGCGATGAACTGGCCGCGCTCTGCGCGCAGCGCGGGGTGCTGCTGATTTCCGACGAAATCTACGACGGCTTCACCTTTGCCGAAGCCCAGGACCATGGTGGATGCCCGACGCCCACTCGGAGCAGCCGCGATGTGCTGCTGGTCCGCGGGTTCGGCAAGAACTATGGCTGCACCGGCTGGCGGCTCGGCTACGCCGCTGGTCCGACTGCACTCATCCAGCAGATGGCCAAGCTGCAGCAGTACACGTTTGTCTGCGCGCCCACGCCGCTGCAGCTCGCCGCGGTGGAGTCATTCGGTGTGGATCTCACCGAGACCGTTCAGCGCTACCAGCGGCGGCGCGACATGGTAATGGAGGCGTTCCGCTCGGTTACCAATGTCACTGCCCCGCAGGGTGCCTTCTACGCATTCGTCGAAGTGCCGCCCGGTCTAGGGGTCAGCGCCGCGGAGTTCGTGGAGCGCGCCATCGCCAAGCGGGTGTTGATCATCCCCGGCGGTGTGTTCAGTTCGCGTGACACGCACTTCCGATTGAGTTTCGCGACCCCGGAGGCGAAACTGGTCGAAGGATTGGAGATCCTGGTCGGATTGATGAAGCCCGCCTAAGCGGGCTCACGCGAATGCTTGGTCCCCCGGGGGTCGAATCGTCAGTTCGACTTCTTCTTCTTGGCGTCGCTGGTCATTCCTGGAGGGGCCTGAGCGGATGAACCCATCTTGGCGCGACCGCCGTCAAATGAGGCATCCGGTGCCGGGACCGGCTGGGCATTGGGATCAACCTTGCGAGGGGTGACCTTGGATGTCTTGGTGTCATCGCCGCAGGCGGTGAGGACAAGGCAGCAGAGGAGGGTGCCGAGGCCGCAGATCGAAGTGCGCTTCATGAGGGTTCAGTTCCTTTCAATAACGGAGTTCGCAGCATTGAAAACTCCTGTTGCATTGATGTCAAGGCAGCGTTGTGCTTTGCCCGGGAGGATGGGGATCGATCGGCGGCCAAAAAAGACCCCGCCGACCCAACGGATCGGGTCGGCGGGGCGGAGGGGAGAAAGATGCTTGTTCGAGGCGGGCCGTCCCTACTTCCCTTTGACCTCCCGCCAAGATTGTTACTCGGACAAGAAGCCCCCGGTTCGTCAAAAGTTTTCGCCGATGGTGCCCGGACTCCGCGCAAGTCGTTGCCCGGGATGGTTCAACAATTCTCCAGTCGGAGTCGGTTTGCGGCACTGTTGGGCAAGCAGAGCGCGGCCAAGTCGGCGTCGGGGATGCGGCATGGTCGCCGGGACTCGAGCGCCAGATTGACCCAAGTCGTTGCTGCAACGGCGATCACCGCACTGTCGTGTACGCGCCAGAGAACGGTCCGGCG
>SYPI01000254.1 GCA_005804005.1 Planctomycetia bacterium | reverse complement strand
CTGAGCGGGTCGGCGTCGGCGAAGGAGAGCGCGAACTGGGTGGGGAAACTCTGGCGCATGCGCCAGGCGGCGGCGGCGAGTAGGTGACTCTTGCCAGATGCTTGCTGGCCGACCAGAGAGAAGATTGAAGCTGGCTTCTCAAACAGGATTGAAGAGATTGGCAAGTGACACTTGGGGCAGGCCTGGCGTTGGCAGCGCGAGCCGCGCTCATCGATTGCCTCGCCGCTGGGGGCGAAGCGCGAAGGGAGGAACCTCTGAAACTCGTCCCCGGAGAGCAGTGGGTCTCCCCTCAAATCCGGGTGGGCGGCGATCCACAAGGCTTCATCCGGGGTGAAGCCGTGCCAGCAATGTGGGCAGAGAACTGTTTGGAGGAGCCGTCGTTGCACAGCAGATCCCGCCCGTGGACGCTATCTACGATACTGCAGCGATGCCCATGACCGTTGCCATCTCGCGATCGAAGGTGAACTGGGGCGTGGGGCGGTGATCCCTTTGTGCTCCAGCGGATTCCGCCGCGGTTCGATAGGCGGACTGTTCGGTGGTGCCGTGGTTCTGCTGCTGATGATGTTGTGGGCACTGTTCGCCGCCGAGGTTGGGGCATCTGGCGAGGGTGCCTTGGGCACTGGACTTGGTTCCGGGTTGGGCTCCGGAGGCTCGGGTGATGGATCGGGCGGCGGCGCCGAAGGCTCTGGAAGCGGCAGCGGTGACGGAAATGCGGCGCAAGCTGGTTCACCGGATGCAGTTGGGCCCGCGACGGCGCAGGGAACCGACCCAGATGAGTTGACTCAGTTGGTTCAGCTCGGGCCGCTTGGACCAGCGCCGGTCTATGGCTTCGAGACCAATCCTGATCCGGTCGTCAACGCTCCACCTGCCGCTCAGGCGCGGGGAAACGGCGCGGCGCCCGGCTCAGGTTCCGGCAAAGGCGCCGACTTCATGGGCTCCAAGGCGGTGGGAGATTCGTTTGTGTACATCGTCGACTACTCCGGCAGCATGGGGGGCGGCCCCGGGAGTCGGCTGGTGCACGCCAAGACTGAGTTGCAGAAGTCAATCGACCGGCTCGACTCGGATGTGAAGTTCTATGTTTTCGTTTTTGAGTCAATCAGCAAGGGCATGCCAGCGGAGGGTATGGTGCTGGCGACCGCGGCCAACAAGCGCAAGTTCGTTGACTGGGCCATCCATGTACCGGGTGGCGGCTCCACCAATCCGGTGGATGCTCTGGCCGATGCCCTGCGGATGCAGCCGGATGCGATCTTCCTCATGACTGACGGGGGCTTCGACAACCCGTGGGCGGTGCACCAGGCGTTGAACACCAACTGGAACAACAGGACGAAAGTGAACACCATCGCCTTTCACGACCGCAGCGCCGCCATCGATCTGGAGGACATCGCCACGCAGACCGGTGGTACCTACCGCTTCATTCCCCCGCCGTGATGAGGTGCGGTGGTTGTGGCGTCAGCGAGATAGGTCGTTGATGATCGCCTCGAGCATTTCCTGCCGGGCGCTGCCGAGAGCGGGTTCGGGCAGTTCGTGGGCGATCTTCGCCAGTTCGGCAAGGGTCATCGTTCCCTGCTCGATGCGTTGCCCCAGCGGCGACGCCCACGATCTGTAGCGCTGACGGACGAACTCGGCGATGCGGCCATCGGCGCGGATTGCCGCAGCGTTTCGCAGGCCGCGGGCAAATGTATCCATCGCGGCAATGTGGGCGTGAAACAGGTCATTGGGCTCGAAACTCTCGCGCCGCCGTCTGGCGTCGAAGTTCAGGCCGCCGCTGGCGAACCCGCCCATGCCGAGCACCACCAGCATGATGCGCGTGGCCAGAGCGATGTCGGTGGGGAAGCAATCTGTGTCCCAGCCCAACCCGGGCGTGCCCATGTTGGCGTCGATGGAACCGAGCGCGCCGGCAGCAGCGGCGGCCTCCATCTCATGCTCCATCGAGTGCCCGGCGAGCGTGGCGTGATTGACTTCGATATTGAGCGCGAAGCGATCAAGCAGACCGAACTCGCGGAGGAAGTTGAGAGTTGCCTCGGCGTCGGAATCGTATTGATGCGTGGTCGGCTCCATCGGCTTGGGTTCGATGTAAAGGCGGCCGGTGAAACCGATCTGTCGAGCGTGCTCAGCGGCCAGATGCAGGAAGCGGGCCAGCTGGGCCCGCTCGCGCTTCATGTCGGTGTTGAGCAGTGAGGTGTAGCCTTCGCGCCCGCCCCAGAACACATAGCCCTGTCCGCCGAGGCGGTGCGTGACTTCGAGTGCGGCGCGCACCTGCGCCGCCGCGTGCGCAAACACTTCAACGCTCGGACTGGTCGCCGCCCCCTGGCAATAGCGCGGATGTGAAAAGAGATTCGCTGTTCCCCAAAGCAGTCCGACTCCGGTGGCGTGCTGCAACTGCGCGAGGTGATCGGCGATGCGATTGAGATTCTCTTCGCTCTGGGATGTTGAAGCGCCGACCGGGGCCACATCGCGATCATGGAAACAGTAGAACCCGATGCGGCACTTGCTGAGGAACTCGAAGAACGCATCGGCGCGGCGTCGGGCGTTGTCGAGAGAATCGGTGCCGTCAT
>SYPI01000253.1 GCA_005804005.1 Planctomycetia bacterium | reverse complement strand
TGGTGTTCAAGTCAGCGCCATTGATGCGGCAATCGCCCAGCGGCTGGACGATTCAACAACTGCGCTCAAGGCCTCATTGCAGGCGGGCTTTGAATCCAGAGATCACAGCGCCCTCCTCGGCCAGCTTCAGGGCTGCGACCTAGCGCTGCTCGGAGTCACCTTTGTGGCCGAGTCAGCTGGCGGCCAGTGGGCAGATCCCTGTGCCTTGGCTGGATTCGACTACTCCGACCAGCATCGGCAGGCCGCATTCGCTGAGGGAGCAGTGCCGACTTCCGCGGCGCTGCGCGCCCTCGGCCAGTCAGGCCGGGCGATGCGCGTCGCCGACGGAGAACACCTGCGCTTTCGGGCGCTCTCCATGTCTCGTGAGGCATCAGCGGGAGAAGTTCCGGTGACTATCTCTTGGCGCTGCGCCGTCAACCGCGCGAGGGCGGCCGCGGTAGCCGAGTGGGCTGAGCCGTGGACGTCCGCCATGCAGGTTTCGTTTCCGCTCGATCCGGCCACCGTAGCCGTGTGGTGGTCCCCGGCTGGTTGCACCGTGGCCAGCGGCGGTGACTCGGTGCATGAGTGGTGGGACAGCGCCCCGCCTGCACTGGCAGCCACCGTCGATTTATACGACCTGCTGTCCTCAATGCGCAGCTGGCACTGGTGCTCGGCGGAAGCGGTGGCGCCCCCGCGGGTGCCGGAGGCGCCAGTTGAACCACCCGGCTCGTGGCAACACGAAGTGCGCTGGGAGGTCGTCTCGGGCGGTCGGCCCAACCGCACGGTGACGCATCGGCTCGATGGCGCAGGAGCGCTCCGCTCAATCACCATTCTTCAGAAGGAGTTTTCCGTGCTTCGCCGCCCGTTGGAGAAGTGCTCGTTCTCCCGTAGCGGCGTCGGCACTGCCCCTTCGCGGCAGCAGCCAGACCCCTCGGTGAGTGAGGACTGGCATCCAGAAACAAACCTGACGCGATGGCCTGGCGGCGCTCGCATTCACATTGTCCTTCGTGATGTGCTTCCCACCGTGGACGTGGGGCTGCCGACCAGCATCGATGGGGTTGCTCAAGTAGTTCCAGACCGGATCGAAATCGCTAGCGATGGCCTTCTGTTCCACGAGATTCGCTTCTCGGCATTCGAGCGCGTGGCTGGTGTTGTCCCCGAGTGGCCAAATGGGCCCCCTCCTGGTCCGCGGGCACCGTGGGATGCGTTGTCGACAGTCCCGGCCTCAATTGAAGCGGCACTCCAGTTGACGAGGCGTCGCTGCGAAACCCTTGAGCTGCGGGCGTTGGTGCCCATCGCCGTTGCCAGCACGATCCTGGCCACTGAGAGCGCCACGCCTCGCGATCTCGATGAGGCAGAGCGCCTGCTGCACTGGGCACTCAGTGGCCAGTCTGCCCACGAACTAACTACCGCCGCAGTCGACCTGGTGCGCCTCGGGGAGGTGGAGCTGGCCTCGACGACTCTGGATCAACTGATAGCAATGCCGCACCTTCCGCTGGGCACGCTCCGCTGGCTCCAGGGCGTCCGCGCACTGGGTTGGGATGCAACCACCTGGCCGCGGGCGGAGTCGGCGGGCCCGGCGTTCCTCTTGGACAGATTCCTCGAGGGCTCACCAATTCGCATCGAACATGGCCGAACTCTCGTCCCGAGTTGGTTCGCGCCTAAAGAGACCGAGCCTCAGCCCTCAGAAGCGTGGCCACCGCTGGCCTGATCCGGCGCCGCGGGTCCGGTTGCGGCTGGAGCCGATGCCTGGCCGTCGTCGGCCGCCTGTAGCGGAATGCGCGCCCCAGCGGCAATCCACGCCGCCACCTGGTCGATCTGCACGGCCGAGAGTCGATCGCCTTCCGGAGGCATGGCGTCCTCGTCAGATGAATCCATCCTCAGGCGAATGATGATTGGACTGGCCGCGGGATCGTGCGGGCGGATCGGCCCGCCGGCCGAGATCTTGGTCGCCAGTGCCCCGAGCGACTCGAAATTCAGACCATCCTTCGCCTTCTTGTTGCTATGGCACTCGAAACAGCGCCCGGTGACGATTGGGCGGATGACCTCATTGAAATACCGGCCACTGGGGTCGTCTGGGGACGCGGCCACAACCGGCGTCACGGCTGGTTCGACCTGCACCACAGCCAATGGCGCGGCGACCGCGGTTGCCACTACGGGCAATGCCGTCACGGCAGGCGCGACGAGGGCAACCGGTGCCGGCGCCACTGGCGCAGCTTCGCCCTCCACTTCGCTCAGGCGCAGCGCCTTCCACAGCGCCTTTTCCAGATAGCCGTCTCCGTAGACCATCTCGCCGCCGAAGTGACCTGCTCCGGCAACGCAAACTGCCGCCAGCGCCAGCCCTACTCGCCAGAGCCCGAACGCCGCGCCGCGCGGGTTTCGCGAGCCCAGGTAGCCGCACACCGCCACCGCCACCAGCAGCACTGCGGAGCCGACTCCCAGCCAGCGATGTACGAAGAGTGTGGGTGTCGCCTCGGCGCCTTCGAAGTCGGCTTGCAGCCAACCGCTGATGGTGGTCACCACGCCAACGGCCGCCGCAATCGTCACCGCCCGGATGGCAAACTCGCTGCAGCCGGGCTTGCCCCGCGCCGCCCGCGCCGCCTCCGCCACCGCCGCGCAGATAGCCAGCGCCACTGGAAAATGAATCAGGACCGGATGCAGCCGCCCCAGCAGTCGCAGCCAGGCGTCAAGTTCCGCCGCTGGCGCCGCCTGAGCGAGCAACGCAATGACTCCGGCGCCATTCATCTTTGAGCGAGCATACGCGCCACGAGCGCGGCCATTGCCCGGGTGGCTTGGGCCCGGTGGCTACGACGGTTCTTCTCTTCCAAAGTGAGTTCGGCATTGGTACGCCCGAGGTCCGGCTGCAGGAAGTACGGGTCGTAGCCGAATCCCCCGCTGCCACGCGGCGCAT
>SYPI01000252.1 GCA_005804005.1 Planctomycetia bacterium | reverse complement strand
GCTCAAGGACACTCTGGTTATCTGGGGGGGTGAGTTCGGCCGCACTCCATACGCTCAGGACGGCGACGGGCGCGATCACAATCATCGCGGCTTCACGATGTGGATGGCTGGCGGAGGAGTGAAGGGCGGCTACTCATACGGTTCCACCGATGAAGTGGGCTATGAGGCGGTTGATGGCAAGATGCATGTGCACGACTGGCACGCCACCGTGCTGCATCTACTGGGCATGGACCACACCAAGTTGACATACAACCACGCCGGGCGCGATTTCCGCCTCACCGAGGTTTATGGAACGGTGGCCACGGACATCGTGGCCTGAGGGCGCTACTTGCCGCGCAGCAGCCGACCGAGAAAGCCGGAACCGGCCTTCTCATGGGCGACCAGCAGTTCGAGTTCACCGGCATCGAAGTAGACACCGCCGCAACTCGCGCAGCGATCGATCACCACATTCTCCAGCCGCGCCTCGGCCATCTGGCCGCCGCACTTGGGGCACTTCATCCAGTGGGCAGCTTTGGCGTCGCGGGCCGCAGTCTCGGCCCGCCGGGCATCGCTGGCCTTGCGCAGTTGAGCCAGAGCCTCGCCCTCCCTCTTCTTGAAGTGGGCCTCTTCCTGGTCGTATCCCGATGTGGGCTGGATGTCGCTCATGGTGGCTCCGGTGTTGGGAGCGCGATTGTAATGGGATCGCCCTGAGCTCTGCGCGGCGCGGCTAGAGCACGGCGCAGCGCAATCCACTGGCGTCGACTTCCAGTTCGAACGCCCGCGCCCGAGGATGCGGGCGATCCCGCTCGATGGAAGCGCGGATCGCCTCGGCGTGATCGGCATCGCGGGCCACCAGCAACATGAATCCGCCGCCGCCCGCCCCGGCGAAACACCATCCGGAGAGGTGTTGCCGCCAGCGAACTGCCAGCGCCTCAAACCCCGGGGTGCAACTGCCCGGATCGAGTTGGCGCTTCAGCTGGCGGAAGCGATTCAGCTGGTCGATTACTGCCGCCACCTCGCCTCGCTCGAGCGCGCCGCTCATGGCGGCGGCATTGCCGTGCAGTTGGCGCACCGCCTCGATGGCTTCGGGGCCCCGCGTCAACCAATTCCAGACCACATTCTCGAGGATGTTCCGCGCCAGGCGTCGTTGCCCGGTGAAATAGAGAATGGAGCGGGCCAGCAGTTCGCGTTGGGCGCGCTGCGGCACGCGTATCGGCACGATGTGCGGGCTTTGCGGGCTTCCTGGAGTGGTGGTGGCCAGCTTGAATCCGCCGACGGTTGCGCCGACCTGATCCTGCCAGCCCCCGCGGGTTGAGAGCATCTGTTCTAGAGCACTGGTGGCGCGTACCAGTTCATCGGCCGAACGCTGGCGGCCGAGCAGGCCATCGATGGCGCGAATGGTGGTAGCGCCCAGGATCGAACTGGTGCCCAGTCCGCTGCCCTTGGGAACCGCGGAGAACAGGGTGAGTGAGACGCCGCCGCCGACGCGCCCCAGCCAACGGGGCAGCGATTCACGCCCATCAGCCGGGGCCAAGCCCGAGAGAACCAGCGCGCTCTCCGCCAGCGCCGCCCAGTGGGTGGGATCGGCGCGACGGCGCAGATCAGCAGATGAGCGAATGACGCGGGTCTGGGCGAGGTCGGTGCTGGTGATGCGGATAACGGGTTCGTCCAGCAGTTTGGCCATCACCTGCACGGGAAGCTGGCCACGGAGGGCCACCGCCACATTCACCACCGCGCCGCCGACTTCGGTGCAGATCGGCGGGGTGTCGGTCCAGCCTCCGGCCAAGTCGACGCGAACCGGGGCCGACGCCCAGACCGCCTGATCGTGCAGGATGGTCGACCGCGGTGGTGCGTCGGGCAGGGCGGACTGCGCTAGGACAGATTCACCGACCGCTTCGAATGCCAGCGCCCGCAATCGACTGATGCGCCGGGTGGTTGACGGGCGGTTGGCCCGAGTGATTGCCGAGGCGATGTATGCCGCGCGATTGGCCCGCTCCAGCGGCGAGTGCACCCGGAGCAACGCCGCTTCTGAGGTGGCGCAGGCGGCGCGCAGTTCGATCCGTCGCCGCGCATTCACGATTGACTCGATGTCGGCGCGCGCAGCAATGTCGTGCATCGACAGACGCCGGGCGCTGCGCCAAGCCGCCGTGGCACGCCCTCCGCTCCACATCCAGCGAATGAGATTCAGCCCGTAGGTTCCCGCGGTGATCGGCCATAGCGGGGCGTGCCAGAGGGTGCCATCACCCTGGATCAGGTCACATGCCTTGAGTCCAGATCGCCGCAGCAGGGCAGCAAATGGCCGCCCCAAGGCCGCTGGGCTGCTCAGGAGCGGGGTCTTGAAGTCATCGTCTATGCCACAGGCCACGCTCACCCCGTGCTTGCCCAGCGGCACCCGGAACAGCGTGACGCCGCGGGGCAACTCGATGGTGCCGCCGGCCACAAATCCGACCACCAGGTTCTGGCCAGCCAGCCGCACGCTCCCGAGAGTGCAGCGGTCAATGACCGCGTGGCCTTCACTGACATGAAGGTGGCCGATGACTGAATCGAGAAGCGCCGCCTTGCCGCGGCCCGTCCGGCGCCGTGGCGCTAACGGCACGGACTCGGCACCGGCGCGCTCGAGCAGATCAGGAATGGTTCCAACATGAAGGAATGAGCCATCGGCGATGATGCGGCAGCTGAAGTCGATTCGTCGAAGTCGTTTGAGCACTCGCCCCAGCGCCCCGCGTTGCGGGGGTGCCAGCTTCTCAAGGTGGCGTTTCAGATTTGCCGAGGCTGGCAGGCCGCAGAGGATTTCCCTATAGAGGTCGCATGGCTGGGCACTCTCAGATTGTGCCACCGCGGCCAGCCCACCCGCGACGAAGCGCGGCTGGCGAGCGCGGTCGATGCGGACGCCCGCTCCTTCCAGCAGCGCCGAGGTAGCGGAAGGATCGAACGAGAGCAGACCAGTGTCCAAGAGGGCGCGACCTTGGCAGTCGATGGCCCGCGCCGTACGGATCTGTTCAAGTGTCGGCTTCTGCAGAAAGGAGCGGACACTTCGGCCGTCGGCACCCAGAGCGAACACGCCGTGTTTCCCGGCCCGCCTGGGCGAGACCCAGGCGCCCAGCCCGACTATCCCCGTACCAGTGAGGTCCACCTGCTGCCGACGCAGCGCGACCACCGCATCTCCCGGGGCGATGATCACCTCTCCGCCTTGGCGGGGTCGCAGCGCCAGCATCTCATCCAGGAGGAGGTCGAACACCGCCGCGCAGCGAAATCCCTGTCCCCACAGCGGCAGTGGCGCGAAGAGTTTTCCTTCGGCGGAGTACGGGCTGAGTCGGCGCGAATCGCCGCCGGAGTGGATCAGCAGTATGCGCTGCCCGGAGAACAGTGACCGGATCGAACTGTTCCGTTGGGCCTGAGCAGCGAGGCGGCCAGCCAGCGCCGCCAACGCCAGCACGGTTGCCCCCCCCGAGCCGATGCGCCGATCGCCCGAGTCAGAGATCACCAGCGTCTGGCATCGGGCCGACAGCGCCCCGCGGCGCGCCCGGTCGGCCAGTTCCACCCGGCACGCCGCAGCTTGTCGAGCACTGGAAGTGGTCACCACCAGCCAGTCGAAGTGGGCCTCCGCCTGGGATGCGTGCATTGGTGCAGCCTACGCCCCACGCCCAGTCGCATCGCCCCGGTTCGTTTCAAGTTTCGATGGGCGAAAGCGGGTGAAGGGACTTGAACCCTCGACATTCACGTTGGCAACGTGACGCTCTACCACTGAGCTACACCCGCGAGGGAGGGGAAGTGTACCCGCACCAGAAGCCCCCGCAAGCACTGTCGGCCCTACGCCGCTGGGGGCTAGCATCGGCTGCCGGTGAGGTGGCTGAGTGGTCGAAAGCGCCGGTCTTGAAAACCGGTATGCCTCTCGGGGCATCGCGGGTTCGAATCCCGCCCTCACCGTTAGTGCGACTCGTTCGCGGCGCTGTTAGATGGCGGCGCGGCCGCCATCGTTGCCCGGTGAGTGGCGCCCGGTGGCGCCGGCGGAGGCTGCCTCGTCGGTGCTGTGGTCGGCCGCCGCAGAACACAAGCTGAGCAGAACATCGCGCGGGATGGGTTTGGCGGCGTAGGCATCGCACCCGGACTCCATGGCCCGATCGCGATCTCCGGAAGTGGCGTTGCCGGTAATGGCGATGATCCGCCCGCGATACCCGATGTTGCGCAGGCGGCGTGAAGCGTTGTAGCCATCTATCTCTGCCATCTGAATGTCCATCAGGATGGTGTCGAACGAGCGGCTGGCCGCTCCGGCGCGAATGACGCAGTCCAGTCCCTCGCGGCCGTTGGCGGCAGTCGTCACCTCCGCCCCAGCCCGGGTGAGAATCGTGGAAAGCAACTGTCGATTGTCCTCGCCATCTTCCACGATCAGCACCGAGCGGCCAGCCAGCGACACGGCGGCTGGCTCGCTGGGTGGGGGGGCGACTGTCTCAGCACGCGGCGTGCCGCGAGCCAGCGGCAGCACAATGGCCACTGTGAATGTGCTGCCCTCTCCGGGTCGCGATCGAACTTCAACTCCGCCGCCCATCATCTGGGCTAGGCGTTGGGAGATGGCCAAACCCAGTCCGGTGCCGCCAAAGCGGCGGGTAGTTGAGGAGTCGGCCTGCGAGAAGTTCTGGAAGAGGCGGGCCACATGCTCCGGCGCCAGCCCAAGCCCGGAGTCGGCCACATCGAGCCAGACCTGGAGGCGGTCACCATCGACTTGAGTGCGGATGCCAACCCGTACCCAGCCCCGATCGGTGAACTTGATGGCATTGCCAACCAGATTCAGGAGGATCTGGCGCATCCGCAGCGGATCGGCCAGCACCAGAACCTGCGCGCCGTCGTCCTCGGCCTCGAGAGTGAGCTGCAGTCCCTTCTCCTTGGCGCGCACCTGCAGCAGCCGCACCACTTCGCGGGCGATCTCCACTACCTCAACTTCGATGGCCTCGATCTCCATCCGGCCCGCTTCAATCTTGGACAGGTCGAGCAGGTCATTGATGATGCCCAGCAGGTGCTCGCCATTGCGTCGGATGGTGGCGACGAACTCCACCCGCTCCTCGGGCAGCGTGGTGGGATCGAGCATGAGATCGGCGTAACCGATGATGGAGGCCATCGGAGTGCGGATTTCGTGGCTGATATTGGCCAAGAAGGTGCTCTTGGCGGCGTTGGCGTACTCGGCCGTGCGCTTGGCCTCAACCAGTTCGCGCATGGCCTCTTCGCGTTCGCTGACATCAACGGCGACGAAGAGGTATCCCAGTGTGCTGCCGTCGATGTCGCGCAGGGTGGTGGCGCTGAGCGAGACCCGCCGCCGCTGGCCGTTCTTGCGGACCCAAGTCCAGTCGCTGAGTCGGCTGTCGCCCAGCCGTTCCAGCAGGGCGCCGAATCGTTCCACCGCCTGCCCCACTTTGCCAGCCGGTGTGGTTGG
>SYPI01000251.1 GCA_005804005.1 Planctomycetia bacterium | reverse complement strand
TCGCCCTCCCAGCCCTGAGTGATGGAGTCCCCGATAAACACCACGCCGACATCTCCCTGAGCAATCCGAGTGTTCATGGTGTCATTCCGATTGGTCCACCATTCGTCTTGGCGCGGCGTGGCCGTGACTGAGGCTGGTGCTGGCGCGGCGGCAGCAGGAGCCGCTGGCGGTGCGGCCTGTTGAAACGACACCGGAAACTGCCGGTGCGGCATCTGGCCATAGGCTCCGGCGAGGATCAAGGCACACAGAACGCTGCGGCTGGACCAGTTCATGGGCACTAGTCTATTCGGCTCCGCAGCGGTCCCAACCCAAAGAGAACAGGAGCCAGCCATGCCACGACTCGCGATCGCCGATCCGGCAACTCACCCGTCATTCCAAGGCGCCGCCAAGGCTCCCCCAATCAACATCTTCCGCGGCATGGCGGCCTGCCCTGATGTCCTGCGCGGGTTCCTCGGCTTCGGTGGCGCGGTGAAGCAGTCCGGAGCGCTCAGCGAGCAGGAGATCGAGACGGTCGCCCTGACTACCGCTCAGTTCAACGAGTGCGACTACTGCTTGGCGGCGCACACCAAGATTGGGCAGGGGGCCGGGCTTTCGGGCGACGAGGTGCTGAACATCCGCCGCGGTTCGCCCAGCGACCCCAAACTCAAGGCGCTGACCGCCTTCACCCGCCGGGTGCTGGAAACCAAGGGCTACATCGCTGACAGCGATCTGGCCGCAGTGCGCAGCGCCGGATTCAGCGACGCGGCAGTGGTCGCGGCAATCGGCGAGATGGCCCTGATGACATTCACCGCACTCTTCAACCATGTGAATCACACCGACATTGACTTCCCGGCCGCGCCGAGCCTTTGAAGCGCGCGTCAGGCGAGGAGAAGCCCATGAAGCCCATGAAGTTCACCGTTGCCTCCGGTGTTGTGGCGTTGTGTGTTAGCGCAGCGGTCGCCACTCCCCCAAGCGGATTTGCGCCGTTGTTTGACGGCACTGAGCCAGGTTTCGGCGCGCATTGGTCGATGGCTGGCGACACAATCCGCTTCGATGGCGCGGGCGACATCCCCAACCTTGCTTCTGCGAAGTCATACGGCGACATCGACCTCTGGATTGATTGGCGCATTCAGCCCGGCGGTGACAGCGGCATCTATCTGCGCGGCCAGCCGCAGGTGCAGATCTGGGCTGACGCCAGCGGCTCGGGCGGCCTCTACAACAATCAGAAGTCCCCCAACGCGCCACTGGCGCGCGCCGACCGGCCGGCGGGACAGTGGAATCGATTCCATATTGTGCAGCGCGGAGATCGAACTTGGGTGTGGCTCAACGACACGCTGGTCACTGACGGGCTGGCTCTGGAGAACATCGCCGACCGCAGCGCACCGCTGGCCGCGCGCGGGACCATCGAACTGCAGTCGCACGGCACTCCGCTGGAATTTCGCAACTGTGTAGTGCGCGAGGCGAGCAGCGACTCCGCCAGCGCCACGCAGCAGGCCCACGACCAGCGCATGGGCTGGTGGCGCGATGCGCGATTCGGCATGTTCATCCATTGGGGGCTGTACGCCATTCCCGCTGGCGCCTGGCAAGGCAAAGACATCGGCGGCGCTGGCGAGTGGCTGCTGGACCACGCCAAGATCAAGCCAGTCGATTACTTCCCCCTACGCGAACAGTTCAATCCGGTGCGCTTCGAAGCCGAAGAATGGGTGCGCGTCGCCAAGGCGGCCGGGCAGCGCTACATCGTCATCACCAGCAAACACCACGACGGCTTCTGCCTGTGGGACACCCAGCAGACCAAGTGGGGCGTAATGCACTCGCCCTTCAAGCGCGACATCCTCAAGGAACTGGCTAGGGCCTGCGAACGCGGCGGCATACGCCTCTGCTTCTATCACTCGATCATGGACTGGACGCACCCGGACTACCTGCCGCGCCGCGCCTGGGACGACCGGCCCGCTGACAAGGAAAGTTACGACACCTATGTGGCCTACATGAAGGAGCAGTTGCGCGAGTTGCTCTCCGGTGAGTACGGCGACATCGGCATCCTCTGGTTCGACGGCGAGTGGGAAGACACCTGGACACACGAACGCGGCAAGGATCTGGCCGCCTTTGTGCGCTCGCTCGACAGCGACATCATCATCAACAACCGCGTTGACAAGGGCCGCGGTGGAATGGGCGGCTTCGACGCCGCCGGCGAGTGGGAGGGCGATTACGGCACGCCCGAGCAGCAGATTCCAGCCACCGGTGCCCCCGGGGTGGACTGGGAAACCTGCATGACCATGAACGAGACATGGGGCTTCGTCGCCAAGGACAACAGCTGGAAAAGCGTGAAGGTGCTGCTGCAGAATCTGGTGGACATCGCCAGCAAGGGTGGCAACTACCTGCTGAATGTTGGCCCGCAGGCTGACGGGCTGATCCCGGCGGCCAGCATTGAACGGCTCAGCGCCATAGGTGACTGGATGGAAACCAACGGCGAGTCCATCTATGGAACCGACGCCAGCCCGTTCACCAAGCTGGCCTTCGGCCGCTGCACGCAGAAGGCGCTGCCGCTGGAGAAGACGCGCCTCTATTTCCACATGTTTGACTGGCCAAAGGCGTCGGATGGCTACAGCACACTCACCGTGAGCGGCCTGCGCAATGAAGTGCTCGCGGCGCGGTTGCTGGGCGCTACTGGTACCAGCGTGTCATTTCAGCGCGGCCCCGATGGCCAGACTTGGCTGTTCACGCTGCCCACGACCGCGCCTGACGAGAACGACTCGGTGCTGGCGGTGGACATCGCTGGCGCACCAGCGGTCGAGCCGACGCTGATCCAGCCCGACGCCGCGGGAGTCGTGAGCCTGCTGGCCCCCGAAGCGGCACTGCGCGGTTCAGTGCAGTACGAAGCGCGCTTCAGCAACCTCGGCTACTGGACGGGCCTTGATGGCACCGCCGAGTGGAACTTCAGCGCGCCAGCGGGGCGTTACGAACTAGAGGCGGTGTTGGCTGCACCCATCGGTGAGGGCGGCGGGGCGTTCGAGGTGGACATCGACGGCGTCAAGGTCGCCCATGACGCTCCCGTGACCGACGGCTGGGGGGATTTCAAACCGGTATCGCTCGGGTCGATCACCCTCGAGTCGATGGATTCCCGGCGCTGCATTGTGCGCGCCACGCGCAAACCCAACGGCGCGCTGATGAATCTGAAGTCTCTGACTCTGCGGCCGACAGGCGCGCCGTAGTCGCCGGTACAGTGCCGCGCCCATGGCCACGATCCAAGTAAATGGTTGCGAGGTTCGACTGGCCCCATCAAGCCAGGA
>SYPI01000002.1 GCA_005804005.1 Planctomycetia bacterium | reverse complement strand
TTTGACCAATCCTTCGATGAGCGAAGTGGCTACCGGACCCACTCCGTGATGGCTATTGCCCTGCAGGGTGCCGACGGCGAATTGCTCGGGGTGCTGCAGGTGATGAATGCTCTGCCGACCACGGCCGAGCCTGATCGCCGCACGTTCAGCGCCGCCGACGAGAATCACCTCGAGTTGTTCTCCTCGCTGGCCACCCTGGCCCTTAGCCGCGCCAGGCTCTACCGTTCGGCCGTGCTGCGACTGGTGCGGGCGGCTGAGTTGCGCGATCCGAGGGAAACCGGTCCGCACGTCATGCGCGTGGCGTCATACGCCGTCGCCATCTACGACGCCTGGGCCGCCAGCCACGCAGTCCCGGCCGACGAGGCCACCTCTACTCGCGACCAGGTGTGGATAGCCGCGATGCTCCACGATGTCGGAAAGGTCGCCATCCCCGATCAGGTCCTGCGCAAGCCTGGCCGGCTGACACCAGAGGAGTTCCGGATCGCCCAGACCCACACCATCCATGGAGCCCGACTCTTCGCCCGACATGAGTCGCCATATGACGACGCGGCGCGAATCGTCACCCTTCACCATCACGAGCGCTGGGATGGGCGGGGCTATCCCGGCCGCATCGATGACACCACCGTCCGCAACTTCCCGGTGACCGCGCTAGAACTTCCCCAGGCGGAGCCGTTGGGCGGCGAGGACATTCCACTGCTGGCCCGCATCGTGGCGCTGGCCGACTGTGTCGATGCGCTGGAGAGCGAGCGCGCCTACAAGGCCAGTTGGCCGCGGGAGGCCGTGGTGGCTGAGTTGCGCAGCCAGACCGGGCGACAGTTTGACCCCGAACTGGTCGAACTGCTGGTGGAGCGGATGAGCTACCTCGCCGGGATCCCGCTGCGCTATTCCGAAGCCGCGGAGGGGGCCTAGGTCGGCCGTCCCCGGCGGCGCTTGATAGACAACTAGTGGCGAATGGGTCTACCTCCCCACAATCGCGACGCCACTGGCCGAGAGGTATTCGCCATTCTGGCCCGGGAGAATGCCAACCACCTGCTGGTCCATCTGCGCGCCCTAGTTCGCGACCGCACCGCCGTCGATGATCTGTTTCAGGAAACGATGCTCATCGCCTGGCGACGCCTGCCCGAGTACGACCGCAGTCGACCATTCGGCCCGTGGCTGCGCGGAATCGGAACCAGGCTTTCACTGGAATGGAGGCGCAAGTCGCGGCGGCTGACGCCCATCGACCCAGCCTTCGCCGAGGCGATCGAAGTGGCCGGATCACGCTTCGAGCAGGCCGAGGGATTGACCTTCGATGAACGCCTGGCCTCGCTGCGAGAATGCCTGGAGCACCTGAGCCCGGATCAGGACGAGATCGTCCGCATGGTGTATCGAGAAGGCCGGGCACTGCGCGATGTCGCCCAGGTGCAGGGCTTGAACGAGGAGACAATCAAGAAGCGCCTGCAGCGGCTGCGCGGCGCACTGGCCGACTGCCTGCTGGCCAAGGGAGCGATCGCATGAACGAAACGGACCCGAAGCCATCGGTGCAGCGCCAAGCTCAGGAGGCGTTCGTCGAAGCGTTGCTGGAGCACCAGGAACTGCCTCTCTCGATCGACCGACGCATTCGCCAGGTGGAGCAGCGACTCGATGCCGAGGAGCGCCGTGGCCAGTGGATGCGGCGGCTGGCTGGCCCGCTGAGCATCGCCGCAGTGCTGGCAGTGGCGGCATTGCTCAGTTACCCCACCAGCGTGACGGCCGGCGAGCGGGTGCGGCGGGCTCGTGCCGCCGAGACTGCGGCGGGTGATCGCCGCTACAGCCTGGTGATTGAAGCGCCAGTTCGCTCGCCTGATCGCCCCCCTCTGCAGGGCTGGCTTGATGTTCGTGACAGCCAGCAGATGCTGCTGCGGGTGACGCTCCCCGACGGGCGCTGCGTTCTGATGGGCCGCGACGGCGATTCGGCCTGGCAGAGCGACCCGGATGGCGTTCCAGTCCAGCGCGATCCGAACTCGGCTTGGGCCAGTTGGATGGAACTGCGCTCAGGCGGATTGCTGATCGACTCGATGGAGCGGCTGTTGTCGGCGGTCGATGGCCCGTATCGGTTGGAGGCGCACGATGATGCGGGCAGCGGCTCAATCCCGGGCGCCATTCGGATTCAAGCCACCCGCACCGGCAGAGGAGACCTCCTGCCCGACGCGGTGCAACTGTGGATCGATCCGTCGACCGAAGCGGTCATGCGCGCCGAACTGCGCTGGGATGACTCCGCCATGACCGACGAGGGTGCCCGCCCCGCAGCGCCGCCCGGTCGCCGCGTTCCGCCGGGCATCCCCGCCCATCAGCCGTCGCGACTAGTGATGGAACGAACCGCTGGCGTGAAGTTCGAGAGCGACCGCTTCTCCGCGGAGCGCTGGTTCGGCGCCGACTGCAACGACTAGCCGCGCTAGGGATTGCCCGTTGTCCCGGCTTGGCGGGGTAGCATCGCCGCTCCACAAGGAGCACCCATGCGACACTCGGCACCTCGCTCGTTCAGCCACACTCTGCTCGCCTGCATCAGCATCGCCGCCACTGCGGCGGTGGTGGGGTTCCAGTTCGGCGCGACGCGCGACGATGGCGGCCCCAGTGATGATCAGGCTGAGGCAATGGCGGCGTTGGCCGCTTACGCCACGCCGGGATCGATGCAGGAATTCCTCGCTCGCAGGGTTGGGCGATGGAACGGGGCACTGGAGATGTGGCCAGCGCCCGGTGCAGAGGCAATCACCGGCACGGGAGTCGCCACCTACACCATGGATCTGGGCGGTCGATACCTAGTGGAGCGCAATGAGTCACTCTGGATGGGACAACCATTCGTGGGGCTGGGATGGACGGGCTACGACAATTCCCGCAAGGTCTTTCAGTATTCGTGGATAGACACCATGGGAACGGGGATCGCCCGCGGTGAGGGCACACTCAATGAGGCTGGCACGGTGCTGAACTGGACGAGCATCATGACCGACCCGGTGAAGGGTGCTTTGGCTTCCTATCGCAGCACCGACACTTGGCTTGACGCCAACACCATGGAGTCAATCATGTTTGGGGTGGGAACCGACGGAGCGGAGTATCGGATGATGCGAATTGTGCTGGCCCGCGACACATCGACCTCGCCCCCCGCCACCGACGCGGCGGCTACGCCTCAGCTGGGAGCCCAGGGCAAGTGACCGCAAGGGGCAGTGTTCGAATCGGCTTGGTCCAGCACGCCTGTCCCATCGGGCAGTCGCGGGCGGAGTGCTTGGCCTCGTTCGCCGGAATGGCCCGCAACGCGGCTGGGCGCGGGGCGCAGCTCATCGCCACGCAGGAGTTGTTCACCGGCCACTATTTCCCGCAGGTCGAAGACTCGGCCAACATGAATCTGGCGGAGTCAATCCCGGGGCCAACGACCGAGTTCCTGGGCGGACTTGCCCGCGAACTGAAGGTTGAGATCACCGCCAGCCTGTTCGAGCGGCGCGCTCCCGGGCTCTACCACAACACCAGCGTGTACTTGGACTGCGCCGGTCAGATCATCGGCAAGTACCGCAAGATGCACATCCCCGAAGACCCACGCTTCTATGAGAAGTTCTATTTCGCTCCCGGTGATCTGGGCTGGCAAGTGGTCGATGGTGTGGCTCGCAGCGGATTGCTGGTGTGCTGGGATCAGTGGTACCCGGAGGCGGCGCGGCTGACCGCGCTGGCCGGTGCAGAAGTCATTTTCTACCCCACCGCCATCGGCTGGTGGCATGGGGAAACCGAGGCCGACAAGACCCAGCAGCGCGACGCTTGGATCACCATGCACCGTGCCCACGCCATTGCCAACGGGGTATGGGTGGCGGCTATCAATCGGGTCGGAGTCGAAGCCGAGCTCAAGTTCTGGGGTTCATCAATGATCATCGATCCCGGCGGCACAATCGTGGCTGAGGCGCCGGTGGATCAGCCAGCTGTGCTGGTGCACGAGTGCGATCTGGGCCGCATCGAGGAGTTGCGCCGCGGCTGGCCGTTCCTGCGCGACAGGCGCATCGACGCATTCGGCGGGCTGACCAGTCGTCTGCTCGACGCGGCAACCCGGTGAGCACCGTGACCCAAGTCGATACCGCGCGCAGCGCTGCGGCGCAGGGCTACCGGATGCCAGCCGAGTGGGAAGCACTGGATGGCGTCTGGCTGGTTCGGCCGCACAACGAAGAGACTTGGCCGCTGTGCCTCACAGCGGCGCAGCGGGAATGGGATGATTGGCGCGAAAAACTAGAGCGGGTGGTCATGGTGCGCGAGACGAGCGCGCTGGGTATCCCCACCAACGACTCATGGATCCGCGACTTTGGGCCGGTGTTTGTGCGCACCGTGTTGGGGTCGGTCGCCGCCCATTCGTTCCGCTTCAATGGCTGGGGGAACAAGTACGAAGCCCGCACCCTCGATGATGCCGTCCCCGAGGGGATACAGGCCCTGACCGGCCTGCCGATGTGGCGCCACGACGCGTTCGTACTTGAAGGCGGCTCGATCGACTCCAACGGTGCTGGCAGTCTGCTGACGACCACCCAGTGCCTAGAGAACGACAATCGAAATCCGGAGGCGGCAACCGATCGGATCGTGAATCACCTGCGCGATTGCCTCGGGATCACCAACATCATCTGGTTGCCGGGGGGAATCAAGGGCGATGACACGGATGGACACATCGACGACATCGCCCGCTTCGTGCGCCGCGATTGCATCGCGGCGCTGCGCGCCCCATTGAGTCATCCGGACCATGATGTGCTCGAGCGTAACTGGCAGGTGCTGGTGGCGGCCCGCGACGAGGGCGGCCGGCCGTTCCAACTGGTGGCCCTGCCCGTGCCCGAGCCGATCTACTACCAGTTTCCAGCCGACCGCTTCGGACCCGGTGGGCGCATGATGCTGCCCGCCAGCCACGCCAACTTTCTGATTGCCAATGGCATCGTGTTTGTGCCGGTGTTTGGCGGCCCCAGCGATGATGTCGCCTGCGATGCGCTGGGGATGGCCATGCCGGGGTTTCGGATTGAACCAATCATGGCTCGCCATCTGGTTGTTGGGCTGGGCAGCCTGCACTGCCTGTCGTGCCATCAGCCCGCCGAAG
>SYPI01000250.1 GCA_005804005.1 Planctomycetia bacterium | reverse complement strand
TGGCACTATGGGCGGAGGAACTGGAGCGGTCGGGCCTGTCGATGTGGCTAGCCGAGTGGGGCGCATCGCTCGATGCGACTTGGCATTCTCAGGGCAGACCAACCCCCCCAACCCCCCCAACCCCTCCGGTGGAATCGTAGGACACTGCTGGCGGGGACTCAGTTCGCAGCCGACCTGGACGCGCGGCGCCGCTGTTTTTTGGCGCTCACCCTGAGGGGTCTACATCATTACGCACCCGGGTACAGCTCTCCCCAGGGGGGTCAACTGCTCCCTCTTTGGTGTGAGTTTCGCGCCAACTGAAGTTGGATTCTTGCTGACATCGCCCAGCTGACTGAGACAATGCCCACATCGGCATCGGGTTTGATCACCCGATGAACGGCTAGGGCATGGTCTTGGCGCCCACTCGCCCCAAGGCCTTGCCCGGCCGGCCGGTAGAAGGCGAGTGTCCATGCGATCGAAGTCCGCGCAATCGGGGTTGGGTCCGGTGAAATCGCCGGACCGTCAAGAGATGGCCGGGCAGTTCCGTGAACTGGAGAAGTCGTATGAGCGGATTCAGGATCGCCCCGCAAAGTACAAACACTTGGCAGAGAACCTAGAGCAGCTCAATGCCCACGCAGGGCGATTGGTCCTGAGTGCGATCGGTGCAGGCTGGTTCAAGAAGTCAGACAACATCCGCAATGGTGGTTGGTGGGACTTGAAAGCGGGGCGGTTGCCGGGCGGATGCCTGTTGTCAGGGGGACTTGAGTGGAGCGAAGGGAGCGAGATGCCCACGGGTGCTTGCCGTTGCGTAGATGCCGTGCGGCCAGCCGAGTTGTGGCTTCACACTCTCTCTAGTTGGTTAGTGCCCAAGTTTCCCGATCGTTTCACGGATGCGGCGGCTGCCCACGATTGGACACACCTGTTGGCCGAGGACGATTACGGCAACCCGCTGGAGTATGTGTGGACCATTGATGGTCAACCAACAAGCCGTGAGGCTTGCATGGAGTACCTGAAGTCGCAAGCGCCACTGGAGAAGGGTCGTGTGTGTTGTAAGCTTCGGCGCCAACCGGCCGTCGTAGAGCACCGATATGACGAAGCGGACTGGCTGAATCGTGGTCGGCAACAGGTGTGGGTGCGGATCGCCGCCTGCCGCTTGCTAGCGGAGCTGATCGACCCTGTCGCGCTGCGCAGCCCTGCTGGTGGGGCGGAGGTGAGGACCGAGACGCAGGTGATCTTGTGGGAGGGAGCTGAACACTCCAAGCGCAATATCCGGTTGGCGCGCACCCGGACCGCCTACTCGGAGGCGCATGGCAACGTGCGCGTCGCGTTGAAGGCGCTGCAGGCGGAGGGGAACGGGATTTCTAAGAGCACCTTCTATTCCCACCTGGATGCGCTCGATAGGGAGATTCCGGGCTGGCGCGATCGGGTCTTGGTTTCCGACCAAAATGGAAATCCGGACAATCTGCGACGCGCAGGAACACGCGGGAAAACAAGGGGCCAAGTGGGGTAGTCCGGTTGTCCGACTGAGTCGGACAGTCGGACTCCGTGCCAGTCTTACGCGGGACGCAATGAGGCGTCCCCCGCCTAGGAGCTAGGCATGGAATCTAAGAAGGTCGATCCCCCTCCGGTTGCTCTGACGATCGCGGACGCGGCGCGGCGGCTGTCGGTCTCCAAGATGACGGTTAGGCGACTGCTGGCGCGGGGTGTGCTGGCGCGTGTGGCGGTCGGGCGGTCAGTGCGCGTGTTGGCAAGAACTGTGGACGAGCTGGCCGAGCGTGGGGGGGTGTCCCGTGCGAAGTGATGTCAACACCACAACGATGCCAGCCCCGATGCTGGTTGACAGGCGAGAGGCTGGGCGGTTGTTGGGCGTGTCCCCTGGCACGATCGACAACCTGAGGATTCGCGGCGAACTGCCGAGCGTGAAGATTGGTGCGCGTCGGCTGTACGACCTGGGCGACATTCGGCGGTACTGCGATGCCAGGAAGGTGGTGGCCGAATGAACTTGCTTCTATTCAACGACGGCGCCCCGCTGGCAGGCGGGGCGGGCGTCAGCGGTCCAAACTCTCAACACAATGCTACGCAACTGCACCCACCCTCGCGGCACAACGCGCCGGCGGGAACTTCCCACGTGGCGGCGGATCGGATCGCTGGCAAGTCGCCAGGGCTGCGCGGGCGCGTGCTGGACTTCATCGTGGCGCGTGGTTCGTACGGCGCGACCGACGACGAAGGAGAAGCGGCACTAGGGATCAAGCCGCAGTCGTACACGCCGCGCCGCGGCGAGTTGGTGAAGTTGGGCAGGGTGATGGATTCAGGACGTCGGCGAATGACTGAGAGCGGATGTCCGGCGGCGGTGTGGGTCGCGACCCCGAGTGGCGCGGCACAGTTTCTCCTTTCGGCATCCTCTGCCGTTGGGGGTGCAGTATGAGCGGTGCCATGGAACGATTCATGGCGGCGCTGCGCAACCACGGATACGAGCCACGCACGGCTGGCGCGGGCCACGTGTGTCGGTGTCCGGGGCATGATGACCACAACCCGTCGCTCTCGATCAATGAAGGCCGTGACGGGCGGGTGTTGATTCATTGCCACGCTGGCTGCACGTCGGCTGCTGTCTGCAATGCGGTCGGGTTGCAGGAGTCCGACCTGTTTGAGCCGGACCCCAGCCGGCGCAATGGTCACGCGCCGCGGAGGAGTCAGAGCATCCCGGTTGCCAAGTCAGGATCAATCCAGGCACGGGACGCCGGCTCCGACAACGCCAAGACGTTTCAGTCGGCCAGCGAAGCGGTGGCACACCTAGAGCGATCGACCGGCTTTGGCCCGTCATCGCGGAAGCACGACTACCACGACGCCAGCGGCCTCCACGTCGGGGTCGTGGTTCGTTGGGACAAGACCGCCACCCGACCCAAGAGAATTCGCCCGGCTTCGCGCAAGCCGGACGGGTCGGGCTGGGTTTGCTGCGGGATACCCACGCCACGACCGCCGTATTCCCTGCCCAGCTTGCTGGCTGCGGCGGCAGGGTTGCCGGTGTTCGTCACCGAAGGCGAGAAGGCGGCGGAGGCGGCCCGAGGGGTCGGACTGCTGACGACGACGAGCGCCCACGGCTCCAAGTCTGCGGCGCAGACAGATTGGTCGGCGCTGGCGGGGCGTGACGTGGTGGTGCTTCCTGACAACGACGAACCGGGCGAGAAGTACGCCGCGGACGTGACGCGGCTGTGCATGGCGGCGGGTGCGAAGTCGGTTCGGATTGTGCGGCTGGTGGAACTGTGGGCAGGGATGCCCGGAGGCGGTGACATGGCGGACCTGATTGAGCATGGCGGGGGTGACGCGGACACGATTCGATCGCTGGTGGAGGCATTGGCAAACAAGACCGCACCGGAAGCGGTGACCCCGGCAGCGCCCCTGGGGCTGGCGTTCTCACCCTTCCCGGTGGACGTGTTGCCAGAGCCGTTGGGCGCATTCGTGGCAGAGGCGGCGAGGGCGATCGTGTGCGACGCCTCATTCGTGGCGCTGCCGCTGCTGTCGGGGCTGGCATCGGCCATCGGCAACACCTACCGAATTGAACTGAAGCCGGGTTGGTCAGAGCCGGCGATCGTGTGGACCGCGATCGTGGGAGAGAGTGGCACGGCGAAGTCGCCAGCGTTGGAGCTGGCCCTGCGCCCGATACGCAAGAGGCAACATGAAGCGATGAAGCGACACGCGGCGGAACTGGAGAAACACCGATCCGCTCTGCTGGTGTATGAGCGGGACGTGGCGCATTGGAAGCAGTCGAAGCCCTGCGCAGCCCCACCCGACAAGCCCGAAGCCCCGACGGCGGAGCGGTGCTGGACCGACGATGCGACGATTGAATCGGTCGCCGTGCTGCTGCACCAAAATCCGCGCGGGCTGTTGATGGCGCGGGATGAACTGGCTGGGTGGTTCAATTTCGACCGATACACCCAGGGCAAGGGTGCTGAAGCGGCGAAGTGGTTGGAGATGTTCGGCGGCAGGGCGATGCAAGTCGATCGAAAGGGAAGCGGCACTCTCTACATTCCCCACGCTTCGGTGTCGATCGCCGGAGGCATCCAGCCGGGAACCCTGCGTCGTGCGCTGGTAGAAGAACACCGAGACAACGGGCTGGCGGCGCGGCTGCTGTTCGCAATGCCACCGCGAAAGCCGAAGCGGTGGACTGAAGCGCACGTGAACCCGGCCATCCAAGCAAGGGTGGCCGCGGTGTTCGTTTGGCTGTTCGACCTTACGCCAGACTCCGACGATGAAGGGAACGAGCGGCCCCGGCTGGTGCGGCTGTCTGATGACGGCAAGCGGGCGTGGGTGGCGTTCTACAACGAACACGCCCACGAACAAGTGAAGCTGACCGGCGAGGAGTCCGCAGCATGGTCGAAACTGGAGGGGTACGCGGCCCGACTGGCGCTGCTTGTTCACATGATCCGCCGGGCAGCTGGCGATCCCACGTTGGCCGATCGTGAGTTGGTAGATGCCGCGAGCATCGCTGCTGGCGTGGTGCTGGCGCGTTGGTTTGGTAATGAAGCCCGGCGCGTCTACGCGATCCTGGGCGAGTCGGAGGATGGCCGGCTGTCGCGGCGGCTGGTGGAGTGGATCGCCGGCCAAGGCGGCGGGGTGACGGTTCGCGACGTGACGCACGGTGTCCGGGCGTATCGCGGCGATCCTGACAAGGCAGAGCATGCGCTGTCGGACTTGGTTGAAGCCGGCGTAGGGTGCTGGGTGACTGACACCCATGGCCCGCAGGGTGGCCGACCAACCCAGCGGTTCAGGCTTGTCCCCAGCGTCACCGTCACCGATTCTCCAACGATTCCCGGTGAAGGCGTGGGTTCTGGTGACGGTGACACCGGGGACACCCCCACGGATGGCGACAAGACGTGGGGTGAACTGTGAATGCGAACGCCGACCACGACGGCGCCACGGACGGCGGGAGGGGGAGTCCGACCTTGGGGGCGCACGCGGACGACCGATCGCGAGCCGCAGTCTTCGA
Source organism: Planctomycetia bacterium (assembly GCA_005804005.1). Lineage (GTDB taxonomy): Bacteria > Planctomycetota > Phycisphaerae > Phycisphaerales > SM1A02 > SYPI01. The sequence goes on along the minus strand of SYPI01000250.1, from coordinate 2,289 downwards.
GCGCCCCCTAGTTACGGTGGGGCGGTTGGCGCAAGGCGTGCCAGCCAACGACGGCGTAGGCGCGGTGCTCCTGGCACTAGGCCGAGCGGGGATCGAACTGGCCCCCCACCCTTCCGCCTGTGATCGGGTGAGGCATCGTCCGGCGCTGTTGCCTCCGAGCGTGTCGGCGCTATTGCGCTTGCACCGCGCCGAGGTCGTGAGGCTGCTGGTGGCCGGATACGCCCCCGACGATGGCACAGACGGTGCTGTGGTCCTAGCCGAGCGCTTGAGCATCGCCGACGACCTTGGAATGCCCACCCATCCCGGCGCGTCCGCGTGGTTGATTGCCGTAGGCGAGTCGATCCTAGCTGGGGGCTTGACATCATGAGAACATCATGTCATAATCATGTCATGTCAGAGGTGCGCATCACTCGCGGAGCGCAGGCGCAGTTCGCGGCGTTACCTACGGCTATCAAGGCCCGCGTGTTGGTAGTGTTCGAGCGGCTGGCCGCGTGGCCGGATGTGAGCGGAGCAAAGCCCTTGCGGGGCGCGCTCGCCGGGCAGTACCGAATCCGCACCGGCGACTACCGTGTGCAGTTCACGGTGAGCGGACGCGGGCAGTTGGCGGTGGTGACGATTGGCCGAGTAGGCCACAGAGACGGTTTCTACGACAATTGAGGTGCAACATGATCCGAGCACACAGGATTGATCTGGACGGTGCGAAACTTGTGGTGATGAGCGAGGGGGATTACGAAGCCCTCTGTCGCGCTGCTGGGCGCGCAGCGGCCGACGATGGCTTGCCGGCATTCCCTGCCGCCACCAAGGGCGGGACCATGCCAGCGCTGAAGTTTGCGCGGGTGTCCATTGCCCGCGACCTGATCCGCGCCCGGCGGGATGCGGGGTTGAGTCAGCAAGCGTTGGCTGATTTGACTGGTCTGCGCCAAGAGACTCTTTCACGGATCGAGAACGCCAAGCACTCCGCAACCCCCGCCACGGTTGCCAAGATCGAGCGGGCGATTGCCAAAGCAACCAAGCGACTGAAGGGACGGTGACCGATGGCGAGCATTGGCAGAGAAGGTGAACGCGGCGAGCTGAAACGGATCATGTTCCGCGATGCTGCAGGGCGGCAACAATCGATCCGACTGGGCCGCTGCTCGGACCGGGCCGCGCAGAATGCGCTCGCTGGGTTCGAGCGAGTGCTTGAGGCGGCGCGTGTCGGCTCCACGATTCACCCGGATGGGGTGCGATGGTTGGAGGGCATCAACGGCCGTATTCACGCCCGCGTCGTGGCGCTGGGGCTGACCCAGCCCCGCGAAGGCGCGTCGGCCACGGTGGCCCAACTGCTAGAGCGATTCGCGGCCGCGGCGGTCGTGAAGGCCTCCACGATGGCCGCGTACAAACAGACAACCGACAGTCTGCGCGACTTCCTAGGCGCGGCTACTCCGCTTTGTGGGCTGACACACGCCAACGCCGACGCATGGAGGAAGGCGATTGCCGAATCCGGATTGGCCCGTGCGACGGTGGCAAAGCGAGTCTTTGTTGCCCGCAGCATTTTCAAGAGGGCGGTGCGCTGGCGCCTGATGCCGCATAGTCCCTTTGCCGACCTGCGGGCCGGTCCCCAGTCCAACCCCGAGCGGACTCAGTATGTGCCGCCTCAGGTGATTCAAGCCGTCCTGGCGGCGTGTCCCAACGACGACTGGCGCGGCATTGTCGCCCTGAGCCGCTACGCGGGCCTGCGGTGCCCGTCAGAAGTCATCGCCCTGCGATGGGGCGATGTGAACTGGGAACGCGGGCGGCTCACGGTGCGGTCCCAAAAGACAGCCGGGCATGAGGGCCACGCGGTCCGCGTGGTCCCGATCGCGCCGCAGTTGCGGCCGATCCTGCAAGACCTATTCGACCGGGCCGAGGCTGGGGCCGACGCAGTTGTGCCGAGTCTGAGAAGTGCGAACAAGAACCTGCGAACGAGGTTTGAGCGCATCATTGCCCGGGCTGGCGTGTTGCCCTGGCCGCGGTTGTTTCAAAACCTGCGGGCGTCCTGCGAAATGGACTGGGTGGAGCACTACCCGAGCAATGTCGTTGCCAGTTGGTTGGGCCACTCTCCACTAATCGCGGCCCAGCACTACTTGCAAGTGCGAGACATTCACTTCGATCGCGCCGCAGGGCTTCCAGAGGCGGCAACAAATCCGGCAACACAAGTGCATCCAAGCACTCCCACGGCGTCCGAGGGCTTCGAGCAAGTGTCCGCGCAGAACTCCGAGCCTTACACCGCTAAGTGCTTCGATTGTGCGGGCTTAGTGGGCGATGTCATCG
>SYPI01000040.1 GCA_005804005.1 Planctomycetia bacterium | reverse complement strand
CCGCCAGGCATCGTGCAGCGAGGGGTCGAAGCAAGTCACATCAGCCTCGGCCAGCAGAGTCCGGGCAATCGAGTCCATGGCCACGCGCTCCTGCAGAGCGCGGGAGTGCCGCTGGCACGCCTCACGGGTAGTGGCCGGATCAGCGCCATCTCCCGGGACTTCGGCTTCGATCCGCACGATGGCATAGTTGGTACCCACCACGATTGGTTCAGAAAAACTGCCCACCGCGCAGCGGAACACCGCCTCACGCACTGGCGCAGGCCAGGAGAGGTCGCCGCGAGATACCGGGTCCACCAGTCCACCCCGCGCCGACGAGGCATCAGTCGAGTAGCGGGCCGCCAGATCCGCCGCCGGTGTGCCAGCGGCCAGCAGTTGCTCGACCTGCTGCGCGGTGGCCAGATCACTAACCACGATGAGCCGAATCCCGCGGCGGGGCCCGTGGAGAAACTCATGGGCCTGCGCGATCGTCTCCTCGCTGATCTGTACCTGCGACTGAGCCAGCCGACGCAAGCCAGCGTTGCGGCGCAGCGTGGCCTCCCAGCGCACCGGCCCCAGACCGCGCCGGGTTCGCAACTCTTCCAGCAACTGCCCAGCGCGCGTCGCCTCCGGCGAAAGGGAACCCAGCACTAGGGCCTCTTCGGCGGCGATGTCGGCCGCTGAGACTGACTCCGAGCGCGAGCGCAACGCCGCGTCAACCTGCGCGTCGAGGATGAGTTCCTCAAGCACACTCGCCCCGCTGGCCTCGGCCAGGCGCGGGCGCAGGTCACTCCAGACGATGGCGTGGCCGTTCCACACCGCTGGCGGTCGGGTGTCGCTCGGCGGGGCGTGTGCGGCGAGGTTTGCTACCGCGGCCTGCGATGCCGCATCGACCCGCAAGGATTGCGGCCGCTCAGAATCGGACGCGCAGCCGGACACCAGCGTCAACAGGCATGGGATCAGTTGGAAAGTGAGGCGACTCATCGTCAGTCCAAACTAGTCGGCGCGAAGACGGAAGGCGCGCCATGGACTGGGCTGGTCCAGCGAAGGAATCGGCCTCCCCGGCAGCCGTGAGAGGAGCGCTGCGCGGGCCTCGGGGCCAACCGCCGGATCAATCCAACCCTCTCTGTTCCACAGATCAAGCATTTCGTTCTGCACCATTAGCACAGTGAAGCCGTGCTCCGACAGGCTGGCGGGCCAGCCATTGATCGGGCCAGTGTCCCAGACCGTGGCGTACTGCGGAGTCAGCCTGAACCAGAACACATTGGCCAGACCGAGGCAGGCCACGCGATCCATCGGTGGTAACTGGTTTGCTATCGCCGCCGGGCCGAGCTCGCCCGCGGCGGCCTCAGCAGGCATGGCCGTGCCATCCATCACGCCGCGCGCGCCAAGCGCCAGGAGCGGTTGCCCGTTTCCTTCGTCAGCCAGCGAAAGCACCGGCCCAAGACTCCAGGCCAGCCCGAGAAGTGCCAGACCCATCGATGCCAGCTTGCCACAGCGCCCAACTTCGAGTCGTGCTGCTCCCCAGCCGACTAGCACCGCCGCCATCGGCGCGGCGGGCAGCATGAAGCGCGACTTCTGGTGGGTCAGGAACAGCCAGAAGGCCAATGACAAGACGAGCGCGACGGACAGCGCCATTGCTGGTCGACGCAGCGGCCCCGGGCGCAGCACCAGTCCAGTGGCAGCGGCCACGGCGAGCGCCCACAGCACACTCCACTGCGGCAGCCAGACATCCCCAGTCTGCGGATCTGGGCCTATTCCGAATCTCACCAGTTGATTCCAGATACTGCCGGTCCACTCGCTCATTGGCGGCGGCGCATGGCCGGCAGCGAAGCGCAGGGCCTGATCCGGAGTCCACCAGCCGTCGCCAGCTAAGGGGAACAGTGGCTCGCCGATGACGACCGCGTTGCGCACTAGCCACGGGGCAATCATCAGCAATCCAGCCGCCACCAGCACTCCGCAGCCAGCAATACTGTCTCGCCACGGGCGTACCGTGAATGCCAATGCCAAGACTGCGATCGGCAAGCTGGCGATTCCCGTTGCCGAAGCCTTGGCGGTGACGGCCCCACCAATCAGTACACCCACTGCGGCGAGATTGCGACTTGAACGCCCCCCTCCGTCGAGCGCCAACGCTAGTGCGCCGGCAATCATGGCGCAGACCGCTGACTCGTCGTAGGCCAGTGAGCCGGTCACGATTACCCACGGGATCCCCAGAAACACGATCGCCGCCAGCAGTGGCGCGCCGATGGATCGGCATTCAGTTCCGGACAATCCGGCGGTTCCGGCCCGCGCCGCTTCGGCCACCGCGCCCGCCGCCACCACTACGAATGCGGCACTCAGGAGTTGGGCATCAACCGCTCCAGCATGCGCTGAGCCGCGCATTGCAAAGAGGTGAAGAAACGCCGCTTCCACATACCCCGGCAAGGCGCTGTAGGCGTTGTGCCAAAGCGGCGTGATGTGCCCCAGTTCCAGCCACTCCTTGGGCAACTGCAGGTGGTAGCTCAGCGCGTCATAGCCGCCGAACTCGCTGCGCCATAGGTACCCCGGGGTCGAGAGCGCCGCCACCAGCGTGGTGGCCAGCGGCACGAGGCAGGCCAGCAAGGCCAGCAGCCGCAGTCCGCTGGGATTGACTGGCCTGATGGACATCCGCCGTCGCAGGGCAAACACCACCAGAGCCACTCCGACCGCATCGATCAGTGCATAGACGGCGCCGGCCAGCCGCGGTGCGCCAAGGCATCCGGCCACTTCGTCCAGCCAGAGGTGGATGGCAACACCCAGGCAGGCCGCCAGCGCCCAAGAGTCAGTAGCAGTTCCCGGAACTCGCGACCGCAGCATCCGCTGAAAGAGGGCGCCGTAGCCCACGGCGGCAGCCATCCACAGCGCCGGCGCCCAGGCGTGCTCCACGAACTCGAGGTAGGCGACACCCAGCGCTCCCGATCCACCCAGAGTCAGGGTGATCAGCACGGCGATAAGGGTGGTAGCGATTACCAAGCGCAGCCGCACGGCGTGCGCAGTGTCTCACGGATGGAACGCGTCTGCCTGTTGCCGAGACGGCCGCTGTCAGGCGGCGCCGACCGTCAGGTGTTTGCGCGCCAGAACGACCAAGGCATCAAATGTTGCCGGGTCGTGGATGGCGATCTCGCTGAGCATCTTCCGGTTGAGCAGGCATGACGCCTCGGCCAGTCCGTGGATGAACTGGCTGTAGCGAATGCCCCGCATCCGACAGGCGGCGGTGATGCGCACGATCCACAGGCTGCGGTACTCCCGGCGCCGCATGCGGCGATGGGCCCAGGCGTAGCGCCCGGCGCGCAGCAGTGCCACCTTGGCCTGTTGCTTGTGACGACTCTTGGTTCCGAAAAATCCCCGGGCCTCGCGGAGAAGCTTGCGGCGGGCTTGAGTTCGGGCGGCGCCCTTGCGTGCACGAGCCATGTCATTACTCCAATCGGAGGTGTCCGGCGGGGCCGTCGAAGTGACGGACTTGGGTCCCGACGGGCGGGTGAGGGGT
>SYPI01000039.1 GCA_005804005.1 Planctomycetia bacterium | reverse complement strand
GTGAATGCGAAGAAGTCGCCGGGAGCCGCCGGGATGAGCATCCAGCCGGTGACTGCGGTGGTCTGTGCATCGAGCGCCACCGAGGTGTAGAGAATTCTCCCGGGAATGCCGTCGCAGACGATCGACTCATCCGCCAAAACCTGAACACCGGCATTGGCGGCTTCGGCCCGCGCCAGGTGTGCGGCGATCTGGGCCTCCGCCGTCGGCGCATCCAGCCGATTGCGCAAAAGTTGGATTTGCAGCCGAAATCTAGGCGGATCGGTGGTGTCGTCAACTAGGAATCGCGGCTCAGGCGAGCTCTCGTCCTTGGTGACAACGCATCCCTCAGGCAGGCGCATGGTCAGGCCGAGTGTCTCAAGCGTGATTGGCGTGGCCGAGAGCCCGTCCCCGGTTGATTTGGCCGCTTGTTGTGGATGAGCAGCTTGGCCAACCGCCATCCCCGCCGCAATTGCCACGATTCCAGCCCAAACCAAGCGCATTTCCCCCAATCCTACGGTGTTCACCCCGCCGAGGCGCAACCCCTCTCCCCGGTGAGCCTCGTTGACAACTCGGCCTAACTCCGTATCATCACCGACCCCCCTCAGCGGTCGGGACTGTCCCGATTGAGAGGGGGTTTTCTTCCGCCACAGAGAGTCCATGAGCAACCGCATCCGCATCCGACTCGAGGCCTACGACCATCAGGTCCTTGACGCTAGCGCCAAGGAAATTGTCGAGCAGGCTCGCATCTCCGGCGCGCGCGTCGCTGGCCCAGTACCGCTGCCGACTCGGCGTGAGACTTACACCGTCAACCGCTCTCCGTTCATTGACAAGAAAAGCCGTGAGCAGTTCGAGATCCGCACTCACAAGCGCATCATCGACATCACCGAGCCCAATGCCAAGACGGTCGATGCCCTCAATCGCCTGGTCGTTCCGGCCGGCGTCTTTGTGAAGATCAAGGCCTGAACCATGACCGTCGCACTCATAGGCAGGAAAGTCGGTATGAGTCGCTGGTTCCAGCCCGATGGGCGGAACATTCCGGTGACCGTCATTCAGGCGGGGCCGTGCGCGGTGACTCAGGTGAAAACCGCCGCCAACGACGGCTACGCCGCCGTGCAGTTGGGCTTCGAAGACATCAAGCCGCGGTGCTCGACCATGGCGCAGATTTCGCATGATGCCAAGTCGGGCTCTACTCCAAAGCGCGTTCACCGCGAGATGCGCTGCGCCAGCGATGACGAAGTGGCCACATTCACCGCTGGCCAAACCCTGACCGTCTCCTGCTTCGAGAACATCAAGTATGTCGATGTCATCGGCACCGGCAAGGGCAAGGGGTTCACCGGCGTCATGAAGGCCTACGGCTTCAAGGGCATGCCCGCCAGCCACGGTTGCGAGCGCAAGCACCGTTCCCCCGGCTCCATCGGCAGCCACGGCACCGACCGCGGTCACGGCGCCAAGATCAAGAAGGGCAAGAAGATGCCCGGTCGCACCGGCGCCGAACGCGTCACGGTGCGCAGCCTCGATGTTGTTTCAATCGATCCGGAGCAGAACCTGATGCTGGTCAAGGGCGCAGTGCCCGGGGCCAACGACGGGCTTCTCTACATCCGGGCCTCGACTCGTCTCTATAAGTCGAAAGCGAGGATCCAGGCCGGCAAGTAAGCCTGCCTGAGCGTCGGCGAAGGCCCTCTGGGAACCACGCCGACACGACAAGTCAGTGAACCGAGTCGGAGCCTGCCCACCGTCCATTTGTGACTGACGGCGCGGAGGCGAAGGCGAGTGCGGGACAACCCGCGAAGGACGGACCATGATCAAGCTGCCCATCTACAACACGGCTGGCAAGCAGGTCGACGAAATGTCGATCGACCCAAAGACCCTCGGAGGCGAGGTGCGCTTTGCCCTGCTCAAGCAGGCCTATGTGATCACCCACGGCAATCAGCGCCAGGGTTCGGCGCGCACCAAGAGCCGCGGCACAGTGCACGGTTCGACCCGCAAACTCTATAAGCAAAAGGGCACCGGCAACTCACGCGTGGGCGCCTCGCGCGTCAACAGTCGCAAGGGCGGCGGTGTGACTTTCGCCAAGAGCCGTACCCGCGAGACTCTGCGCACCGAGCTCACCCGCAAGATGCGCCGTCTGGCCAACCGCAACGCGCTGTTGGCCAAGCTGGTCGACAACGAGGTGAAGTGCTTCGACCGACTGCAGTTCGCCGCCCCCAAGACAGCGGAGTTCGGCAAGGCCCTCAGCGCGGTGGGTATCGATCGCACCTGTCTGGTGGCCTTGGCCCCAGAGAACCGCAATGCTCTGCTTTCTGCCCGCAATCTCCAGAGCGTGGATGTCAGCCGCATCGACCAACTCTGCGCCTTCGATCTGCTGAACCACCGCTATCTGGTGATCGAGAAGGCTGCTCTGCAGTCGTTCCTCGATGAGACCTGCTACGACGCGGCTGAGAAAGAGGTCGCCTGATGGAAGCCACTCATGTCATCAAGCGTCCGGTGATCACCGAGAAGGCCACCGCCCGCTCGGCGGATCGCAATCAGTTCACCTTTGAGATCGATCGTCGCGCCACGCGCACCGATGTCAAGAAGGCCGTGGAGTCGCTCTACAAGGTGCGAGTCCTCAAGGTGAATGTGCTGAATCAGAAGGCGGCCGATCGCCGTCTCAAGTACGGATTGGTTCCGGGCAAGATCACCCGTCGGGCCATCGTCCGGATTCACGCCCAAGACAAGATCGAACTGTTCTGATCGAAGGATCACCGTCATGCCCATCCGCGTCTACAAGAGAACTACCGCTGGCCGCCGCAACGCGTCGGTGAACCTCCATGCCGAGGTCACCAAGACCAAGCCGGAGAAGAGCCTGCTCAAGCCGATCCACAAGACCGGCGCGCGCAACTGCCAGGGCAAGCTCACCGTCATTCAGCAGGGCGGCGGCCACAAGCGCCGCTACCGCACCATTGACTTCGATCGCACCAAGGACGACCAGCCAGCATTGGTCGTGGGTATCGAGTACGACCCCAATCGCAGTTGCCACATCGCGCTGGTGAAGTACGCCGACGGCACCCTGCGCTACATCTTGTCTCCCAAGGGTCTCACCGCTGGCGACACAGTGGTGAGCTCCGCGCAGCAGGTCGACCCGCGCCCCGGCTGCTGCCTGCCGCTGCGCCATATTCCCACCGGTTTCGAAATCCACAATGTCGAACTTTTCCCCGGCCAGGGTGGCAAGCTCTGCCGCTCGGCTGGCAACGCCGCGCGCCTGACCAACAAGGAAGGCCGCTGGGCAACCGTGGTCCTTCCGTCGGGCGAAATCCGCCAGGTTTCCATGGACTGCCGCGCCACCATCGGTGCCGTGGGCAACTCCGACCACGCCAATGTGGTGCTGGGCAAGGCTGGCCGCGCTCGTTGGCTGGGCCGCCGTCCGCGCGTCCGCGGTATGGCCATGAGCCACCACCAGCACCCGCACGGCGGTGGTGAGGGTCGGTCCAAGGGCGGTCAGGAACCGTCGAACGCATCGAACACCCAATCCAAGGGCGGCCGCACCCGCGGTCGCGGCAAGGCCAGCGATGAGCGGATTCTCCGCCGCCGTTACAGCCGCCGCTATGGCCAGTTGAAGGTCTGACCTTCAAGGAACCCCAATGTCACGATCTACAAAGAAGGGCCCGTTCGTCGACGAGAAGCTCTACCGCAAGGTGGAGAAGATGTCGGCTGGCACCCGCAAGTCGCCCATCAAGACCTGGGCCCGGGCCTGCACCATCGTTCCCGAGTTCGTTGGTCACACCTTCCAAGTGCACAACGGCCGGACCTTCATCGATGTCTTCTGCACCGAAGACATGGTCGGTCACAAGCTCGGTGAGTTCAGCCTCACCCGCATTTTCCGCGGTCACACGAACAAGAAGGAAGGCATCGCCGGCGGCGAGACGCCTGCCGCCTGAGCCAACCGGAGACGCCCCATGGCCTTCACTTCCACCCATCGATTTGCCCGCATCGCCCCGCGCAAGGCGCGCCTGGTTGCTGACCTCATCCGCGGCAAGGGCATCGCCGACGCGCTGACTGCGCTGCAGTTCAGCCCCAAGCGCGCCGCCGTGATGTTCTCCAAGGCCATCCGAGCCGCAGTAGCCAACGCCGAAGAGGGCGACGCCGATGTGGCCACGCTGATTGTCAGCGAGAGCCGGGTCGATGAGGGCCCGACCATCAAGCGGTTCCAGCAGAAGGACCGCGGCCGTTCTCACCCGATCATGAAGCGCACCAGTCACATCGTTGTGGCCGTTGATGCCGGCTCGGCTCGCAAAACCAAGACCAAGACCAAGGCCCGCAGCAAGCGGCCCGCCAAGGCATCCGCCTAACCAAGGACCCCCCCATGGGACAGAAGACCCATCCATTCGGCTTTCGCGTCGGTGTGACCGAGGCGCACAAGAGCCGCTGGTTCGCCCCGAAGGCTCTCTTCGGCGAGCTGCTTGTTGAGGATTACAAGATCCGCAAGTACCTCGACAAGCGCCTCAACCGCACTCCGCCGTTCGCGGCGGTGAGCGATGTGCACATCGAGCGCACCCGCGAGGAGTTGACGGTCATCATCAAAACCGCTCGCCCCGGCCAGGTTGCCGGACAGAAGGGCGCGGGCAAGGATCAGTTGGTCGCCGACCTGCAGGCCATGACTGGCCGCAAGGTGGTGGTCAATGTCATCGAAGTTCGCAATCCGGAAATCGACGCCAAGCTGATCGCCGAAACAATCGCCGAGCAGTTGAAGAAGCGCGCCAACTTCCGCCGCGTGCTCAAGCAGCGCTGCGAGAACGCCATTCAGAACGGCGCAATCGGTGTGCGCATCCTGCTGGCTGGCCGCCTCGGTGGCGCGGAAATGAGCCGCACGCTGGAGCAGCGCCTAGGCTCGATTCCCCTGTCGACCCTGCAGGCCAATGTCGATTACGCACTGTCGCACGCCTTCACCACCTACGGCGCCCTCGGGGTGAAGGTCTGGGTCTTCAAGGGCATGTTTACTGAGCAGCAGGCTGATGAGTATCAGTCGACCGCTGCCGGCGGGCGCGCTCGCGCTCGTGGCCGTCGCTGACGCTTAGAAGGGACGCAGAGGAGACCACCCATGGCACTGATGCCCAAGCGAGTCAAGTACCGCAAGCAGCAGCGCGGCAAGATGAAGGGCAACGCCACCCGCGGCAACTATGTCGCCTTCGGTGACTACGGCCTTCAGGCGCTGGAGACCCACTGGCTGTCGGGTCGGCAGATCGAAGCGGGCCGCATCGCCGCCCAGCACTTCCTGCGCCGCGCCGGCAAGTTGTACATCCGCGTTTTCCCCGACAAGCCCATTAGCAAGAAGCCGCTGGAAACCCGCATGGGAACCGGCAAGGCCGAGGTGGAGTTCTGGGCGGCGTGCATCAAGCCCGGCACGATGCTCTTTGAGATTGCCGGAGTGTCCGAGGATCTGGCCAAGCAGGCTTTCGCCCGAGTGGCGCACAAGATGCCGGTTCGCTGCCGCTTTGTCGGCCGCCGGATAGCAGTCTGATCAGGAGCGCATGACCATGGAAATGAGCGAAGTAAAGAAACTCACCGACGAGGAGTTGTCGGTCGAATCGACCCGGGTGCGCCGCAAGCTCTTCGACATGCGCACCCAGGCGGTGTCCGACAAGATTGCCGACACCTCGCAGTTCAAGAAGCTGCGTAAGGACCTGGCGCGCCTGCAGACCGAGACGACCACCCGCGGCACCGCCGCGAGGAGCAACGCATGAGCCATGCCGCTTCCCTGAAGGTGCCCGACCGCGCTCCGCGCCGCATTGGCGTGGTGGCTACCGCTTCGCGCGCCAAGACCCGCAAGGTGGTCATCAGTTCGCTGGTGCGCCATCCGCGCTACGGCAAGTATGTCCGTCATCGTTCCGTCCTCCATGTGCATGACGAGGGCAACGAGAGCAAGCTCGGAGATCGGGTGGAGATCGCCGAGTGTCGACCCATTTCCCGCACCAAGCGCTGGACGCTGGTGCGCATCGTTGAGCGGGCCCCAGAGGCCGCAGAAATCGTCTACGGCGAAAAGGCCGCCGGCGCCTGATCAGAGGAGAACACAGCCATGATCCAGAAAGAATCCAGACTGGAAGTCGCCGACAACAGCGGCGCGCGCGAGGCAATGGTCATCGGCGTGCTGGGCGCCTCGACCGCCCGCGGTCGCTTCCGCCGTCTGACCATGACGGTCGGCGATCGGATTGTCTGCACGGTCAAGAAGGCCCTGCCCAACAGCGATGTCAAGGCTGGCGACAAGGTCAAGGCCATCATCGTTCGGGTGCGCTACCCCAAGCGGCGTGACGACGGTTCCTATGTGCGCTTTGACTCCAACGCCTGTGTGCTGATCGACGAAGACGGTAATCCCAAGGGCACCCGGATCTTCGGCGCCGTGGCTCGTGAACTGCGGGAGAAGAACTACATGAAGATCGTCTCACTGGCGACGGAGGTGGTCTGAAATGCCAGCCCATGTAAAGCGCGGTGATCAGGTCATCGTCACCAGCGGCGATTTTCGCGGCTCGGTCGGCGAGATCTTGCGCGTCGACGTGAGTAACAACCGCGTCTATGTGCGCGGGGTGAATGTGCGCACCAAGCGCCTCAAGGCTTCGCAGGCCCGCCCGCAAGGCGGCAGCGTGGAGCGTGAGATGCCGCTGCACATCAGCAATGTCAGCCCGGTGGTCGACGGCAAGCCGACCCGGGTGCGCTTCGTTTCCAAGCCCGATGGCAGCAAGGTGCGCGTCGCCGTTCGCGGTGGCAAGGAACTGCACACCCTGCGCAAGGCCACCAGTAAGTGATCCAAGGAGCATCGTCATGACCGCCACAGCAACCAAGCCGCGTCTTCAGGCCCACTTCGAGGAGCAGGTGCTCCCCAAGGTGATGGCTGAGTTCGGGCTGACCAACCGCATGCAGATGCCGCGGGTGGCCAAGGTCGTCATCAATTGCGGCATCGGCAAGGCGCTGGACAACCAGAAGCTCAAGCCGGAGACCCGCGACACCATCATCGACACCTTCGTCAAGATCGGCGGGCAGCGCCCGATCATGATCATGGCCAAGAAGGCCGTGTCGAACTTCAAGGTTCGCGAGGGGGCGCCGAGCGCCTTTATGGTCACCCTGCGCCGCGATCGGATGTGGTCGTTCCTCGATCGGCTCTTCAATCTGGCCACGCCGCGCATCAAGGACTTCCGCGGCATCAGCGAGAAGGGTTTCGACAAGGGGGGCTGCTTCTCGTTCGGTCTGACCGAGCAGGCGGTCTGGCCGGAAATCAACATGGCCCAGGTGAACTTCACCCACGGCATGCACATCAACATCGTGCTGGAGCGGAGCAACCCGAAGCTGAGTCGCTTCGTTCTTGGCGAGCTCGGCCTGCCGTTCACCCGTCCCGAGGAGAAGAGCAAGCGCGCCTGAGGCGCGGGAGCGATTGAGGCACTATGGCAAGTAAGCGAGCATTCGCCCGTATGACTGAGAAGCGCAAGTTCTCAACGCGGCAACACAACCGTTGTGAGATCACCGGCCGCGCCCGCGGCTACTACCGCAAGTTCCGCATCAGCCGCATCATGCTGCGCGAGTTGGCGCTGCAAGGGCTCATTCCCGGGATGCGCAAGGCATCTTGGTGAGAGAGGACTAACTCATGTCAATGCAAGATCTGACCGCCGACATGCTCACCCGTATCCGCAATGCGGTGCGGAATCACCGCAAGCATGTGGTCATCAAGAACAACACTCTCAATCGTGG
>SYPI01000249.1 GCA_005804005.1 Planctomycetia bacterium | reverse complement strand
GGGGCCGGGATGCGGGCGATTGCCTCGAGGGCCAGAATCCGCCGCGCTTCACCCTGCGCGGCGTCTGAGTAGATGGTGGCGAACTGGTCCTGAGCGGCGGTCAGTCCGGCGACATCAGCGGACAGGATTGCTGACTCGAGCCCGCTGACGGTGGATCGTGTGGCCGCCTCAGTCGGCAGCGCAGCGATTGCGGTGAGGATTGCCGCGGCATCCATGGGCTGATTGGCCCCGGAGGTGATGGCCGGCACCGTCGGCGCCGCGGCGATGCGGGCGTTCCGCCAGCGAATCACGGTGCCGCCACTGTGAACCTGAAAGGCGATGCGGCCGCGCTTGTCGGCCAGCGGGGCGTAGTCGGCGCATGGCACTCCGTTGACCCAGGTGCGGGCCCGGTCGCCGCGGCACTCGATTCGGTACTGGTTCCACTCGCCGGGGTGGAACGCTGCCCGGGCCGGTTCGCTCTCCGAGAGGTCGTCGAGCCATCCGGCGCGGCCCTCGTCGTAGAGGCCGCCCGACCAGCGCCGGTTGGTCATTTCAATCTCAATCTGGGCGCCGACCACCCGACCCTTCAGCGGCGAGCCGTCGGGTCCGGGCTCGGCGCGACTGCGGATCTGGACCCCTGAGTTGCCCTTCTCGATGAGCACCTCCACCTCCAGCAGGAAGTCCGACCAGTCGCTCGGGCTGACTAGGAAGGCGTTCCGAGCGGCATCCCCGGATCCGCGCAGCTCCCCCCCTACCAGTTGATACGAGGCTGGGCCGCCGTAGATGGTCCAGCCCTCGAGTGACTCGCCGATGAACAGCGGCTCGGCGGCGGGCCAGTTGGTGTCTGCATTGGGTGGAGGTGTGGGACTCCCCTCTTGCTCAGTTGCGCTCAGCGGAGCGACAAGGCAGACCAGAGCGATGCAATGCGCGATTGGCATGCGACGAATGTACGCCGCCACGCACCGACTCCCCGTACCTTGCGGCCAATGATTCCCACCCCGACAGTTCTTTGTGCTGGTGCTGCGGGCGAAGTGACCGGCTCGGCGAACCTGATCGATACCGGGCGGGCCAAGGTGCTGGTGGATTTCGGCCTGTTCCAGGGCGGGCACTCGCAGGAAGAGCGCAACGCCGAGCATCCCGGCTTCGATGCCCGCGAAGTTGACGCGGTCATCCTTACCCATGCCCACATGGATCACTGCGGCCGAATGGGGCGCCTAGGCAAGTTGGGGTGTCACGCCGGGATCTGGTGTACCGAGCCAACCGCGGAAGTGATCGCCCGGGTGTTGCGTTCTTCGGCATCGCTGCAGCGCCTGCGAGTGGAGGAGCACGCCAGCGGCACTGTGCCATCGATGCGCGTGCTGGCCCCAGCGTCAATGGCCACCGGTGAACTTGGTCGTACCACCGTGCCGCCAATCCTCTACTCAGAGGCTGAGGCCAAGTCAACCGCAGGACAGGTGCGATCATGCGGGTATGGCGAGGCGTGTCAGATTGCCGAGGGTGTGAATGCGACCTTTCTCGATGCTTCACATGTCATCGGCTCGGCCAGTGTGCTGCTGGAGTGGGGACGCGGTTTGTCGCGGCGGCGCCTGTTGTGCTCGGGAGACATCGGGCCGGCGCGCAGTCCGTTGCTGCGTGCGCATGGCCTGCCAGCCGAACCGGTGGAGACGCTGCTGATGGAATCGACCAACGGTGGGCGCGCTGGCGGTGGCGCTGGCGGTCCGATGGTTCGCGTTGTGACACCACACATTGATGGCGCAACGGCTGTGGCGGGCGGGCCGAGCGAGTCGTTCTCGGAGTATCTGCGTCAGGCCGTAGCGAGCGGGCGGAGGCTGCTTTTCCCGGCATTTGCGCTGGGGCGAATGCAACTGCTGCTGTCTTGGATTGCCAGCGCGGTCCGCGAAGGAACAGTGCCGGAGTTTCCGGTGTTTGTGGACTCGGCGATGGCGGCACGGATCTGCGACCTCTATGCGCGGCATGGCCACCTGCTGGATCCGGCCCCGGCCCGATTGTGCGCGCGAGGTGAAACTCCATTTGGATTCGAGGGGATGCGACTGCTGCGCTCGCGCCGGGAATCCGAGGGGGCCATCGCGCAGGACGGCGCCTCGGCATTGATGGCTGGCTCCGGATTCTGCGATGCCGGGCCGGTGCTGCGTCACCTGGCCCGCATGCTTGGTGATGAAGGCTGCGACATTGTGTTCACTGGGCACCAGATTGCCGGCACGCTGGGGCATGCATTGTCGCATGGCGCCTCGCGCATTGAACTTCATGGTCGGGAGATTGCGGTGCGGGCGCAGGTGCGAGTCGTGTCTGGGTTCTCTGGGCACGCCTTTCACGGCGACCTGCTGAACTGGGCGCAGCAGCGGGTGATTCCGGGCGGCCGGGTGATTCTCAATCACGGCTCACCGGCGGCGCGCGATTCGTTCGCCGCCACACTGCGTACGCACGGCTACCGAGTGGATCTTCCACAACCGGGCGAAGCGATCTCGATCTAGTTTTGGTGGCGCCGGGGCAAGCGTCGAGTCAGACGTTCACGCCTTCGACCCGCAGCAAACGCAAGAAGCCCATCCGGGAGAGCAGTTGATGAAACTCGGCGGTCGGCTTGCTGAACACCAGCGGCAGGCCGGCATCGCGGCAGGCGCCGTGGAGCAGGAGCAACGCTTCGAATCCGCTACTGGACATCGCCGAGACGCGTGAAACATCAACTCGGCAGCGGCGGGCTTCGCGAGGTCGCGTGCGCACCGCCGCATCGAAGCCGCGTTGAAGTGCCGCAGAGAGACCGGAGTCGACCACGGCCGTGGTGAGCCGCAGGAGGAGTTCATCTCCCTGGCAAGTGACTACCAGCGGCGACACGGCATCGGTCATCGCGCCGAGCATACGGCAACCTCTGCGCTCAGAGACTTTGAGGTGAACCCAACAGCCGCTTTGGGGGAACTGCGCCGATCCTGTTCTCTAGCACCATGAGGGGAGGCTGGACTGAGGTGAACTGTGATGATGGTGATGCGGCCACGCAGAGTCTGATAATACATAACCAAGAAGAAATGACTGGTTGTGAATAGATGGCGCAGAACTTGGTATGTTCCCCGTGGAACACAAGGAGGTGCGCCAATGAATGACGAGACCACTAGCGCGTCCCGGGACAGTTTGAAACAGGTAGGCAGATTGGGGAGGGGGTTGGGAAGGCTGATTCCTGTGGGAAAACCGCAGGTCTCAAGCACCGCGCCAGTCGTGGAGATCGAACAGCACGCTGGCCCGAAAGTGGGCGCGCAGGTGCCGCTGCCAGCGCTTCCATCGGTGGTGCCCCTGCCAGCTAGTCAGGGCGGAATCACGGTGGTGGAAGTTGCTATAGACCGAATCGTCGGAAACTCCAGACAGCCGAGGACAGAGTTCGTGGAGGCGGCGATCAAGACGCTGGCGGCAAGCATCGAGACTAATGGTTTGCTCCAACCGATTCTGCTTCGCCGGATGCCTGGCCAATCAGAACGGTACGAGCTGGTCGCTGGCGAGAGGCGCTGGCGCGCGTTCAAGTCGCTCAGAAAGGCAACCATCCCAAGCATCGTTCAGCAGGCCACTGATGGCGAGGCTGCGGTGCGCAGCCTCGTGGAGAACATCCAGCGCGAGGACCTGAACCCGATGGACAGAGCGTTCGCGCTGCGGCGATTGATCGATGACTTCGGCAAGACGCAGGCGGATGTCGCCCAGGTTGTTGGACTCGACAGGACATCAGTCACCAATCTCATTCGCCTGTGCGACCTTGATCCCTGGACGGCCGGTTGCGTCAGATCTGGAAATCTCAGCCAAGGACACGCCAAGGCGCTGCTGTCAATTGTCGATTCCAACATGCGCAAGGCGGTGGCCCAGCGCGCCATCACAGAGAACTGGTCAGTTCGAAGCTTGGAGCGAGAGGTCCAGCGTCTGGCGGTCCCAACCACTCCCAATTCGCGATTGGGACATTCAACGCAGGTCACGAACGCACACATCGCGGACCTTGAGCGACGCATCAGCGCCACGATCGGAGCGAAGGTCTCGATCAAGACTGGTCGGAAGAAAGGTACGGGAACTCTGGCGATCGACTTCGCCTCAAACGAACAGTTCGAGGGTCTGTTGGACCGATTGGGATTCACCAACGACGCGCAGTAGGTTATCAGACCGTATGGGGCGAGCGACTATGGTGATCTGACGATGCCATCGACATTCCCGCAGGTGCAGTCAGTCTCATTCCGCCGCCGTGACAGTTCGTCGTCAGCCAAACCAGAATTCTGTTTCACCGACTACGAGCCCGACGAGGTGGTGGAGGGGCGCGCGATGCGCGAGCACCTCAGATTCGCCGCCTGCTACTGGCACTCCATGCGCAATGGTCTGGGTGATCCATTCGGCGCCCCGACGGCGATCACTCCGTGGGATGACGGCACCGATTCTCTCGACAACGCCCGACGCCGCGCCGATGCGTTCTTCGAGTTCCTCAGCAAGTGCCGCATCGGGTTCTACTGTTTCCATGATCGGGACGTGGCCCCGGTCGGCGCTTCAGTATCCCAGAGCGAAGAGAATCTCAATCGCATCGCCGATCACCTCGCGCAGCTGCAGCACGCCACCGGAGTCGGACTGCTCTGGGGAACAGCGAATCTCTTTTCACATCCGCGCTATTGCCAGGGGGCGGCGACCAGTCCCAGCGTTGAAGTGTTTGCGCATGCGGCGGCGCAGGTGCGCGCCGCACT
>SYPI01000248.1 GCA_005804005.1 Planctomycetia bacterium | reverse complement strand
TGCAGATCCAGTCAGCGCCAGCCTCCACCTTGGCCTTCAGGTGGTCCATCTGAACCAGAGTGTTGGGCGTGTCGGGATGGCCCTCGGGGAATCCAGCCACGCAGATGCCGAATCCGCGGCGGTCGGGATGGGCGCCGGACTCATTGAATTGCCCGATGGCCCGCACCAAATCAGCGGCGTAATGGAAGTCACCATTGACGCTCGGCGCCGAACTGGCGCGTGGCCGATCGCCCCGCAGGGCGACGATATTCGAGCAGCCTGCTTCGGCGTAGACCGAGAGCAACTGGCCGACCTCAGCCGCCGTGTGTCCGACGCATGTGAGGTGAGGCACCGGGTCGAGAGCCGTCTCGCGGCGCAGTTGCAGCACCAGTTCGCGGGTGCGTTCTCGCGTTGAACCGCCAGCGCCATAGGTCACCGAGACGAAGCTCGGTGCCAGCGCCTCCAGATCGCGGATGCGCTCAAAGAGTGCTGGCCAGCCGGCCGTGGTCGCCGGGGGAAAGAACTCGAAGCTGGTAGTGAAGCGGTCTCGCGCCAGTATGTCGGCGATGTGCACGGGGCGAGTCTAACTAGGGGAGTGGCTGCCACGGCGATCGGGGCTCTCGGCGCGTGGCCCCTACAATCTGCCTCATGCCGGATCGCCTGCGGATTCCGCGTCCCACCGCCAAGAGGCTGAGCCTCTATATGCGTGAAGCAGGACTGCGACTGCGCGACGGAATCGGGCAGATCTCATCGCGGCAGTTGGGAGAGACGCTGGGTCTGACCGACGCCCAGGTTCGAAAGGACTTGGCCTATCTGGGGCAGTCCGGGCAGCCGGGAGTCGGCTATCCAACCCGCGATCTGCACGACCGCATCCGGCACGCCATGGGAACAGATCAGAAGTGGAACGCGGTGCTGGTCGGCGCCGGACGAATCGGCCGGGCCCTCCTGGCCTATCCGAGTTTCGACCGGGAAGACTTCAGGATTGTCGCCGTACTCGATGCCGATCCGGCGCTGGCCGGGCAAACCATGGAGGGGCGCCGCATCTGGCCGATGGCCGAGATGTCACACTTGGTTCGCGAGCATGGCTGCCGCATCGGAATCATCGCGGTGCCGCGCGAAGCGGCTCAGGCAGTGGCCGATCAACTGGTCAGGGCCCGAGTCACCGGCATTCTCAACTTCGCGCCGCGCCGGGTGGAGGTGCCCGCTAGCACCTGCGTCATCAGTGTGGATTTCACGGTGGCCCTTGAGCAGTTGGCCTTCGAAGTCAATCTCGCCTCGGCGAACGGGGCTTCGAGCTAATGCGCGGCATCGGCATCCCGTTGATCTGCTGGGTGCTCGCGGCCGCGAGCCTGCTGTCCTCATGCAAGGGGAAGGCGCTGACCCCCAGTCCGGCCGACGACCTGCGCCGACAGGTGGTCGAGTTGCAACGGCAACAGGAGGAGCAGCAGGGGCAGATTCGTGAACTGACCGCCAAGCTTGCCCAGAAGTCCGCCGCTGCCGGGGTCGATCCGGTGGTCGAAGCGGCCCGGCCGCTACTGGGCAGCATCAGTCTCACCACCGGCACCGGCCTGGAGGCCCAGCCGGATGGAACGCCCGGCTGCCTGCTGCGGGTGGTCGTGGTCACCCAAGACGGCCGCGGCCGGTTCCTCCAGGTAGTTGGTGAATTGACGGTGTCGTTGATCCGGCTGGTCGAGGGCTGTGAGCCAGAAGTCACCGTTTGCCGCACTTTCGGCCCGCTGGAGGTGCGCGAGGCGTGGCGTTCGAGCTTCATGGGAACGCACTACACCTTTGAGGTGCCGCTGGAGTCTTCCGCCGCCTGCCGCGGTGGCTTCTTGCGGGTGGTGTTCCGCGACGCGCTAAGCGGCGAGAGCTTTAGTGCCGAGGAATCGGTTGAGGAGATGGACCCGGAGGCGAGTCCGTAGGATTCACAGCCGTGAAGCGGTCAAGCACAACATCTGGTGGTCTGTTGGCGCTGGCGCTGCTGGTGGGTGCCGCACTTTGTGGCTGCCAGCGGACCATTCTGAAGTCGAATGAGCCGAGAACTCAGTTCGAAACCTACGACCAGTTGCGGCAGCAGTCGACGCCGCTGGAGGAACCTGATGCCTACGGCACACTCCAGCCAGCTCTGCGGGCTCGACTGGCGCCGCCAGCCTGAGAAACTGGAGTGGGATGAAGCGGGGAGTTTTTCGCAAGACGGACCGTTGGCAAGCCGATGAATCATCCGCAAGGAACCCGATGGCAGTCGACCAGAAGTACTCCGTTCAGCGAACTCGAATGGTCTGGGGCTGCTTCGTCGGCGCGATGACTCTGGCCAGCGGCGGCTTCATTCTGGGAGATGGCGGCGCCCCGCAGGGGATCGCGGCGGTAAGCCCCAGCGTGCGCACCGAGGCGGTGCCCGGCGGCGAGTGGGACATCAGTCCACGCCAGGCCCTAGTCGTCCCGGGCCAGTGGCGCTCGATTGTCATACATCACTCCGCCACTCCGGCTGGGGATGCCGAGAGTCTCCAGCGACAGCAAGTGGAACTGGGCCTGACCGGCCTGGGCTACCACTTCCTGATCGGCAACGGGCAGGGGTTGGGGGATGGCGTGATCCATGTTGGATATCGATGGAACCAGCAACTGGCGGGTGCCCATGTCGGGGCGCGGGCCCAGAGCGCTGGCGGCGTTGGTGGGGTTGGCCTGAGCGCCCTTCAGGCCGATCAGATGAACCGCCACGCGATCGGCATTTGTCTGGTTGGGAATGGGAACCGCCGCAGCTTCACCCCACGCCAGATTCGCGAATTGATGGCGCTGGTTCAGACGCTACAGCGGGATCTAGGCATTCCTGCGACCGGCGTTTACCTGCATTCGGACTTGTCTGCTGAGCGAAGCCCCGGCCAGAAGTTCCCGCTGGCCGAGTTCGAGTCCCAGTTGCTGCGGTAACCGCCAACGGGTCCAATCGCCAGTGCGCCCCGCCGGAGGGTTCGAGTCTCTAGGAGAGTTGCCCTGCGGTACTGAGGGCGCTATTTTTCTCCACTTCACCCCAGCCCGGCCAGAGCGGGCCGAACCACCCTCCCATGCCCCCACCGACTGTCCGTGAAGTGTTTGGATACAAGGTGCTGGCGCAGATCGGGGAGGGTGCGCGCAGCCAGTTGTATGCCGTGCAGGAGCCGAAATCCAAGCAGGTCTGGGCGCTGAAGCATGTCATCAAGTCCAGCGAGAAGGACCAGCGGTTCCTTGATCAGGTCGAGATCGAACACCAGGTGGGTTCCAAGCTCTCCCACTCTGGAATTCGCGGGGTGCACAAGCTGCTGAAGGCTCGCCGACTGTTCAAGATTCATGAAGTGGCTCTGGTG
This sequence comes from Planctomycetia bacterium, assembly GCA_005804005.1. Taxonomy (GTDB): domain Bacteria; phylum Planctomycetota; class Phycisphaerae; order Phycisphaerales; family SM1A02; genus SYPI01. The sequence continues at coordinate 135 of SYPI01000248.1, read as the reverse complement.
CTTGAGCTGGTGGATGCTCCCAGCCTCGACCTCCGCCTGCCGCGCAGCGGCGTAGAAGCGGTGCGCATCTTCGTCGGGGTGGCGCGGGCTCTGGAGCACATGCATCAGCACGGCTTTGTCCACTCCGACATCAAG
>SYPI01000247.1 GCA_005804005.1 Planctomycetia bacterium | reverse complement strand
TGTAGGCGATGCCGCGGTCCACCGCAGCGTGGCCGACACGCATCCCATGCCACGCCAGACACTCGAGCACTCGCCCGGTGATGTCGGGGCACGACGGATCCTGCATGGCGTTGTGATCAGCGAACGGCACATACTCCAGCAACTGCCGGTGAGTGGTCTTGTCGAATGCCGCCCAGCCGCCATCGTCGTTCTGCATGGCCAGCAGCCAAGCCACGCCGCGCTCGGCGGCCGCAGCGTGGATGGGATTGCCAGTGCGCTTGAGAGCCATGGCCACCATGGCCGTGTCGTCAACATCGGGGTACCAAGTGTTCTGGTACTCGAAGAACCATCCGCCCACCGGCGCGCCCTGACCAAGGTTGCGCGCCCAGTCGCCCCGGAACTTCACTTCGCGCCCGCACAACCACTCAGCCGCGGCCTCCACCCGGCCATCGTTAGGCGACAGGGCGCAGTCGGCCAATGCATAAAGCGCAATGCCGGTGTCCCAGACTGGGGAGAAGCACGGCTGAAGGCGAGTGCCACGGCCGGAGTCGCCGGGAATGATGAAGGCGTCAAGATCCGCCTCGGCCTGCCGCACGCGCGGGTCACTGCGCTGGATGCCCAGGGCGTGGAAGACGACCTGCAGATAAACCATCGGCGGAAAGATCGCCCCCAACCCTTGAGTGGGCGCCGGATCGGCCTGACTGGCGCGCTTCATGATCCATTGAAAGGCCGCCGCCACTGCCCGCTCGCGCCCGGGTGGCCCTAGACGACGCGACCACGCCAGCAGGTTGTTGAGGCCGATGAAGAACGCTCGCCACAACGGCGGGGTCTCCGACTTGAGAGTCAGCCGCGTCCGCTCAACGTGGTCGACGAACAACTCCGCAATGCCAAGGGCCGCATCCAGATGCCGCGTCGGCCGCCGCGCCGACACGATCGCCAGCGGCAGAATCATGGTGCGGCTCCAAGCACTGACCTTGTCGAGGTGGAAGTAACACCAGCGCGGAAGCCAGACAATCTCCGGTGGAATCTCGGGGATCGCCGACCAAGGCACCTGCCCCAAGCACGCCAGATACACATTGCTGAAGGAGTTGACGTGCTCGGCACCACCCGAGCGGCGCACCACTTCGGCGGCGCGAACCATGTGGGCCTGCCGCGGCGAGTCGCCCATCAACTTCAGGCTGAAGTACGCCTTCACCGTGGCGGAGAGATCGATGCCCGCGCCGGGGTACTGGCCCCAGCCGCCGTCGGGCCGCTGCTGCGCGCGCAGCGTGTCGGCCAGGCGCTGCAGAAATGCCCAGCCGTCAGAGCCGTCGTGCATCGGCTCGCGCTCCTGCCGCAGGATCCACTTCATGAGCAGATACTCGCTCTGCAGGATCGAGTCGCCTTCCAGTTCCCCGCACCAGTGGCCATCGTCGCGCTGCAGGCTGCTCAGGGCTGCCAGTGCCGCATCGCGGGCTCGGGCAATCGTCGCCGCCGCGCTGGCCTCTCGCTCAAGCAGCCCGCTCATTCCAGCGGAACCTCAACCGCGCGCTTCAGCCGGGCCGAGCGCAGTGCCGCGTCGAGCACCGCCTGAGTGCGCAGGGCGTCTTCAAAGTCGCACAGCGGCACTTCGGGGCTGGCCCCACTCAGCGCCCGGGCCATGTCGGCGCACTGGCTGACAAAAGTGTGTTCGTAGCCGATCAAGTGGGCGCTAGGCCAATAGGCATGGGCGTATGGATGCACCGCCTCGGTGCACATCACCCGGCTCCAGCCGCGTTGCTCCTGCGGTAGCGAGTCATCCCACCACTCCAGTTCGTTCATGCGCTCGAAATCGAACTTGATGCTGCCACGGTCGCCGTTGATCTCAATGGTGTTCCGGTTCTTGTTGCCGGTCGCCAGCCGCGTGGCCTCGAAGCTGGCAACAATCCCCTGCTCCATGCGCGCTAGGAACAGCACACAGTCGTCGACCGTCGACGCGCCAGTAGCGGCCGCGCCGCGCTTGGACTTCCTGGCCTTCGAACCACTGATCGCCCCGCCAGTGCTGCTCACCACGGTGCGACGCTTCACAAATGTCTCGGCGATCGCCCCAGTCACCTCGGTCACTTCGCAGCCGGTGATGAACCGGGCCATGTCCACGATGTGGGCGTTGAGATCGCCGTGGGCGCCCGATCCAGCCTGATCGGCCTGGAAGCGCCACAACAGCGGAGTGGACGGGCCGCCCCAATCCTGCAGGTAGGTGGCCCGGACATGGCGGATTTTCCCAAGCCGACCGGACTTGGCCCACAGATGCGCCAGCGCTACCGCCGGGCAACGGCGGTAGTTGAACCACACGAAAGTCTTCAAGCCGCGCCGCGCCCCGGCCTTGGCCGCCTTGGCCATGCGCCGCGCATCGCTGAGGGTTCCCGCCAGCGGCTTCTCACAAGCCACGCACTTTCCAGCCGCCAGCGCGGCAATGGCCATCTCGGCATGGCAGTGGTTGGGTGTGCAGATGTCGACCAGATCGACTTCAGCCGAAGCGATCAGACTGCGCCAGTCGGCGGTGGAGCGCTGCCACTCCCAACGGCGGGCGAACTCATGTGTCTCGGCGGCGTCCCGGCCGGCAACGCAGGCGCGATCAAGCCTCAGCGCCAAGTCAAAGAACTTTCCGGCCCCCGCCCAGCCGACAGAGTGGGCGCGACCCATGAACTTCGTGCCGATCATGCCGATGCCCAGTGATGCTCGTCCCTTGCGCGCCATGAGTTGCTCCTGAGCGCGGCTATCCTAGCCGCCGACAGGAGATATCCATGGACACCCTTGCCTCACGAGTAGCTCGGATCGAAGAGGAACTCGACCGTTCTCAGCGGGCAGAACGCCGCTGGCGCTTGGCCGCCTTCTCTCTGGCCGCGCCGCTGGCGGCGCTGGTGCTTGGCGCGGCAATGCAGGCCGGCGACATCCCCGATGTGCTTCGCGCCCGACGACTAGAGATTGTCGATTCGCAGGACCGGGTGATCGTGCTGGCCTCACACGACGGCGTTGGCGGGCGGGTCGACCTCTGGAACGACACTGGGGCCAACACCGTGCGTCTGGGTTCCACTGCCGATGGCGGCGATATCGTGGTCTTTCACTCGTCGCTGGTTCCAGTTTGCGGAATCAGCGCCACGGCTGCTGGCGGGCGGATTGAGTCGCTGTGCGCAGTCGGGGGCGGTGGCGCGGCGATTGATTCTGGCGATGCGGGCTCGCGGGTGAGCATCAGTGATTCGGGAGGCAATCTGGCGGTGAGCCTGTCCAACGCCGCCTCTGGCGGGCTGCTCGAGACGCGCACCCCATCAGGGGTGTTGGCGGCGGCGATTGGCACCGGTCCCGGCGCGGGCGGCTTCGTGCAAGTCTCCAACGGTCAGGGCGCGCAGGTATTCGCCGCTCAGAGCAGACAGGATGGCACCGGCAAACTCTCCCTAGCTGGCGCCAAGGGTGAGCCCAACTTCGTGGCCGAGACTGGCGCGGAGAATGGCGGCACTCTCTCTATGTTTGCCGGCGGTCATCGCGTTGTCGGCTTGGGCGCTGGCAGCGATGGCGGACTGCTGAATCTGGCGACTATGAACGGCAACAATGTGCTGGCGGCGGGCGCGGCATCGGATGCCGATGGCGGACTGATCTGGTTGCGCTCTGGGGCTGGCCGGACATTGGTGCGCGCCGGAGTCGGCGCCGATGGCGCCGGGCAGGTCACCGTGTTCGACGGCCCCGGCAGTCGCAAGCTGGTCCTGAGCCCGATCGAGCCGAGCAAGTAGCCGCGGCAACAGTCGTGATCCTGGTCATCGACAACTACGACTCGTTCACCTGGAATCTGGTGCAAGCCATGAGTGTCCTGCGCCCGGATGATGAAATCCGGGTGCTGCGAAATGACGAGGTTGATGTGGCTGGTGTGCAGGCGCTGGCGCCGTCGCACATCGTGCTCTCCCCCGGTCCGTGCACCCCGCGCGAAAGTGGCGTCTGCCGCGACATAGTCCCGGCGTTTCGCGGAGAGATTCCCCTGCTGGGCGTGTGCCTGGGCCACCAGACCATCGGCGAGATGAACGGCATGACGGTGCGGCGGAATGACCAGCCCGTCCATGGCAAGACCTCCCTCATTCACCACGACGGTCGCGGAGTATTCGCTGGCCTCCCCAATCCGTTTCCCGCCACCCGCTACCACTCGCTGGTGGTGGATCGCGCCACCATCGGCGCCGACTTCGAGGTCTCTGCCTGGACCGAGCGGCAGGAGGTAATGGGCCTGCGCTGGAAGGCAACGGCCGGATCAGCGCCGATGGACGGGGTGCAGTTCCATCCCGAGAGCTTTCTAACCGTTGACGGCCCGCGCCTTCTGGGCAGCTTCCTGAAGCAGGGCGCGGCACTATCCTCACGGAGATGAGTTCCCCTTCCTCAGCAGTGGATGTCGCCGCGGTCGTGATCGAATCAGTCCGCCCCGGAGCAGTTCGAGTGG
>SYPI01000246.1 GCA_005804005.1 Planctomycetia bacterium | reverse complement strand
GTCGGCTTCGCCCCCAGAAACAACGGGAATGGGGTTAGGTTCCAGTTGGCTGTAGCCAACTGCACCACCGCGTGATGTCCCTCGTAGCGGAACAGCCAGTCGTCGGTTCCCGGTTCACCCCAGATGCGCACGAAGTAGTTGTTGGGGTTGAAGGTGTGGTCCGGCGAGCCGCTCTCGATGGACTGCTGGTGGAGGATGCCCTCGAGGGTGCGGACTGTCTCGATCGCCTCAGCACCGGAGTTCGAAAGCACGAGGGACACGATCTCGCGAACCCCGTCGCGTTGCGGCTCGGTGAGTGTGCCCCACGAGATGCCGCCGCGCTCCCCGCGCAGGTAACTCCACTTGTCGCGGTCGGGATCGCTCAGGGGTCGCTTGGCAATCTCGCACTGCTGCGGCGACAAGGACTCCAGAAACTCGATCGCCGCGCAGGCCAATCCGCCCCGGCTCGAGCCAGCCGGGGCCGTGGCGAGGGCCCACTCCAGCCCCACCAGTACCGCCACTCCCAATAGTGCCGCACACCGATGCGCCGGGTGAATGCTCATGGGTAACACCTCCACCACAAGCGTATGCGCCCTCAATCGCACTACGATTGGCAATCATGAACCGCCCACGGATCGGGATCGGCGCCAATCTCAAGCAGGATGAGAAGGGGCGACTGCGCCACGAGGTGAAGCAGACCTACATCGACGCTGTTCTGGCCGCCGGCGGGCTGCCGATCATTCTGCCGGTCCTGATCCAGAATCGTGAGGAACTGCTGCACTGCGTCGATGGGGTATTGCTCACCGGCGGAGATGACATAGACACCCGACCATTCGGTATCCCACTCCACGAGCGCGCCGAGGTGATGCTGCCGCAGCGACAGGAATCAGACTTCGCCCTGCTCAAGGCCCTCGACGCTCGGCCAGAGATGCCGGTGCTGGGCATCTGCCTTGGCATGCAGCAGATGGGGGTTCACGCCGGTTGCGCGCTCATCCAGCACCTGCCCGACATCCTGCCCGACGGGGATCGCCACCGCTTCGACAACAACCATCATGTGAAGTCAGAACTTGGCCACGGGCCGATCGCCAGTTGGCATCATCAGGCACTGGCCGACGCTGCAGAGCTGACGGTCATTGGCTGGAGCGACGATGGACTGATCGAAGCGGTGCGCGATCACACGCGGCCCTTCTGGGTCGGTGTGCAATGGCATCCCGAGCGCACCGCCGATGCCGCTCTCGGCGTGGGGGTGGTGAGCCGCCTGATCGAAGCCTGTCGCAGCGCCACGCGGCAGGCCACCGCGTGATCCTCGGTTACTGCACCAATGTTCACGCCGGGGCAACGCTGGCGGAGACCAAGGCTTCGCTGGAGCGCCACGCGGTACGAGTGCGCGAGCTGGTCTCGCCGCAGGCCCCGCTTCCGCTGGGTCTGTGGCTCTCGGCCCGCTCCGCGCACGCTCTGGCCACCGAGCCAGACGGCCCGCGCCGCCTGCGCGATTGGATGGCTGAGCGCGAGCTGAGTGTCTTCTCGCTCAATGGATTTCCATATGGTGACTTCCATCAGGAGCGGGTGAAGGAGTTGGTCTATCAGCCCAATTGGGGCGATGCCCGGCGGGTGGAGTACACCCTGCAACTGGCCGACATTCTCATCGACCTGCTGAGCGATGGCACCGCCGAAGGATCGATCAGCACACTGCCTCTGGGCTGGCGACAAATGTTCTTCGCCCAAGGCGGCGGTGCGGCGCTGGGCGTGTCCGCCGCAAATCTGGAACGAGTGGCGCGGCATCTGGCCGACCTTGAGCAGCGCCGCGGAGTGTGTGTGCATGTTGATCTGGAACCGGAGCCAGGTTGCGCGCTCGAGCGCGCCAGCGATGTGACCGGGTTCTTCGCCAACTGCCTGCGCCCCGGCACCGATGGCGACCGACTGCGCCGCCACATTCGGGTCTGCCACGACATCTGCCACAGCGCGGTCATGTTCGAGGATCAGGCTGAGGCACTAGCGACCTACCGCGCCGCGGGCATTCGCGTGGGCAAGGTGCAGGTCTCATCAGCAGTGGAGTGCGACGGTAGTGAGCGTGGGTTCCGCCTGCTGCGGGCCCTGGACGAACCGCGCTGGCTACACCAGACCTGCGTTCTCGACGGCACTGGTGAAGTGCACTTCTTCTCCGACCTCGAGGCGGCTCTGGACAGCACCGCCCACGGGGTGTGGCGAACTCACTTCCATGTGCCAGTGTCGGCCGGCGCACTCGGGGTGCTGGGAACAACCCAGCGGCAGATCACCGACTGTTTCGCGGCCATCCGGCCTGAGGATGGCATCGAACACTTCGAAGTGGAAACCTACGCCTGGGGCGCCTTGCCAATGGAGCACCGCGGCGGCAGCCTGTCGGATTCCATCGCCGCCGAATTGATCTGGACATCCAAGGCGCTCGACAGCGCCGGACTCGGCTAGATTCCGCAGCGCACGGATGCACGATCTTCTCACCCGCGTCAGGTCTTTGGCACTCGCTTATGGCGAGGTGCTGCGGCTGGGCAACCTGCCGACTGTGGCAACCAATGTGCTCTCTGGGTTCACGCTGGCGCTGGTGGTCTCGCAATCGCGCCCGATGCTCGGCGCGTTGGGAATTGCCGGGGGGGAGTCCGCTGGCGGGGTTGAGGTGATCGGGCCAGCGTTCCTCTCTGTGCTGGTGATGGCGATGGCGCTGTATCTGGCCGGGATGGCGATGAATGCCGCCGTGGATGCCTCGATTGATGCGCGCGAGCGTCCGGCAAGGGCCATTCCTTCGGGCCGGGCGACCAGACGCGGCGCATGGATGTGGTTCGCTGTCCTGGTGGCGGTGGGAGTCTGGCCAGGTGCCGGTGGCCCGCTGCCCGCCCCGGCAATCTTCGCTGCCATGATCGGCATCTGGCTCTGGTACACGGGGCTGGCTCGCAGACTGCCTGTGGTGCAGGTAATCGCCGTAGGCTGGATGTTGGCGGGCGCGGCGGCCATCGTCTGGATGGTGGCCGCGCCTCTGCTCGGCGACACGGTCTTGGTATCCGACAACACTTCAGCCGACTCGATCGCCTCAGCCAAGATCGTGCGTCTGGATGTCAGCCCGTTCCGCATGCGCGGAGTGCTGGAAGTGGGCATCTCCACACTGGCCGCACTGGTTCTCTACAACCTAGTTCACCGACGCAGTCTGGCCGCAATCTGGTTTCTGGGAGTCTGCCGCGCTGGCGCATTCGCGCTGGGCGCCTGGGCGCTCGGCGGCGACATCGGCGCGCGAGTCCAGCGCTTCCCCGGCGAACTGACCATTCTGGCTGCCCTGCCTGCGGTGTCCATCGGCCTGTACACCGTGTTCATCTCGGTCTGGGCACGCGACGAAACTGATGTGCCTGGTGAGCCGCACCGAGTTTGCCCGCAGTGCGGCTATCCGGTTGCGCCAGAGACCACCACCAAGTGTCCCGAATGCGGCGACGATTTCGAGCAGCATCCCGCGCTGGCCCGCCGCAGCACCATGCCGCTGCGCCAGACCACGGTGATGGTGCTGGTTTGCGCCATGCTCTTTGCCGGTGTGCTTTGCTCGGCCGGTCTCGGCCTGCTCCGGCCATCCAGCAGTGCCCCGATGCTTCAGCCGCGGGCCTTGACTGTGTTCCAAGAGGGCGTCTGGGCGGGGCCGGCCACCACGAAGCAACTCATCTGGTTTGGTGCGGCAATGGCCATGGCTGCCGGCACCGCGCTGCTCTTCGCCCGCAACACCCTGCGCATCGAGCGGGTGGTCCGTTCGCACCCGACCCGGGTAGCCGGTGGCATTGCTTCATGGATCGCCGGCTTCTGCCTCTACGACGCTTTCCTGTGCGCCATCTTTGGCTCAGCCACATTCAGCGCTATCTGCCTAGCACTGTGGTGGCTGGCCCGGCGCATGCAGCGGGTGCTGCCGGGGAGCTGAACTACTCCTGGGCGGGGTCGCGATTGAAGGTGAGAATCTCGCCGATGGCCTTGCGCTTGATCTCTGGCACCGTGCAATCATCCGCCGGGTATCCGACCGGGATCAGCAAGTACGGCCTCTCATGTGGCGGACGGGCCAACACATCGCTGAGGAACTTCATCGGGCTGGGGGTATGGGTCAGGCAGGCTAGGCCGGCGAGGTGCACGGCGGTGATGAGCATCCCGGCGGCGATGCCAACCGACTCGTTCGCGTAGTACACCTGATCGGTCTGTCGCTCGGTGCGATCGGCACGCATGAGCTTGAAGACTGCGATCAGCCACGGCGCTTGCTCAAGGAACGGCTTGTCGGGCCCGGTCCCGAGCACCTCGAGATCGCGCAGCCAGTCGGCGCCTGCGCGGCGGTCGTAAAAGAGGCGCTCCTCCGCTTCCGCCGCCCCCCGAATCTCACGCTTCAGCGCCGGGTCGTCGATGGCCACAAACCTCCACGGCTGTTTGTTGGCGCCGCTGGGTGCACTGCCAGCAGAGCGAATGATCCAGTGGATCACCTCCCGATCGACCGGTCTGCTGGAGAACTCGCGCACCGATCGCCGCGTTGACATCACCTCGCAAAAGTCGCGGGCGGCCGCCTCGGCTGGCTTGCCCGGCTCATGGGCTCGGTACTTCACGGTTCGAAAGCGTATCCCCGCCGGGCCGGATTGTGCATACTGCGCAGATGCCCCAGCGCGTGGCGGTGCTAAATGTGGCCGGACTCTCCCCCAGCCTGTTTGGGTCGGGACTGCCGCGGCTTGGGGCTTTTGCGCGTTCCTGTGGCGGGATGCGCACCATTGCCCCGCATCTGCCGGCCGTGACCTGTACATCGCAAGCCTCGATTCTCACCGGCGCGAATCCCGCCCGCCACGGAATCGTCGGCAACGGTTGGATGGATCGCGAGGCGGGTGAGGTGCGTTTCTGGCGCCAGTCCAACGCCCTGATGCACGGTGACAAGTTGTGGGAGCTGGCCCGCGCCCGCGATTCGCGCGTGACGTGCGCCAACTGCTTCTGGTGGTTCAACATGTTTTCGAGCGCCGAATTCGAAGTCACGCCGCGACCGTGCTACCTCGCCGACGGGCGCAAGATCCCCGACATCGCCACCCGGCCCGGCTCGCTGCGCGATGAGCTGCAGTCCAAGCTCGGCCCCTTCCCCTTGTTCAACTTCTGGGGCCCCCGCGCCGACATCACTTCAACCGAGTGGATTGCTGCTGCGGCGATTGAGGTGGCCCGGAAGCACCAGCCGACCATTCAACTGGTGTACCTGCCGCATCTGGATTACTGCCTGCAAAAGCTCGGCCCCAATCATCCGGACATCGTCATGCACCTGCGCGCACTCGATCGAGTCATCGGCGCGCTCTTGGATTTCTACGCCAACGCCGGCGTCCGGGTGGTGGTGCTCAGCGAGTACGGCATTGCCCCGGTGCGAGGCGCGGTGCTGCCCAACCGCGCCCTGCGCGAGGCGGGACTGCTCGCAGTACGCGACGAACTGGGCCGCGACATGGTCGAACCGGCGGCAGGTGCGGCCTTCGCCGTGTGTGACCACCAGATCGCCCATGTGTATGTGCAACGCCGCGAGCAAGTCGCCCAGGTCGCGCGAATACTGGGGGCCCTCGATGGCGTCGAGCAGGTGCTGGATTCTGCCGCGCAGGAGGCGGTCGGCATCGCCCACCCGCGCTCGGGCGATCTGGTACTGGTCAGTGCCAGCGACCGCTGGTTCGCCTATCCGTTCTGGCTCGACGACGCCCGCGCGCCGGACTTCGCCCGCACTGTCGACATCCATCGCAAACCGGGCTACGACCCGTGCGAACTGTTCGTCGATCCGCGGATGGCGCTGAGCGGCCTGCGCATTGCCGGGAAACTGCTGCGCCGCAAGCTTGGCCTGCGCACGCTGATGGATGTGATCCCGCTCGACCCCTCGCTGGTGCGCGGCTCGCACGGCCGGGTGCGCAACGGACACGGACTTGATCCGGTTCTGCTGGTCGATGATTCGCACATTGAGGAAACCGAGGTGCCCATTTCGCAGGTTGGCACAGCGATCCTCTCGCAGGTGTTTCCAGAGTGAACTGCGCGGTGGTCTTGCTGATCTGCGCTGCACTCGCCCTCGCTGCCTGCGGTGGTGATGTGGAACCGCCGCCGACACCCCCGCCACAGCCCGTGGCCGCGCCAGTGAAAACCACCGACCCAGCCAAGGCAGCCGCAACGGTCGAGCAGGTCGACCCGCGCACCGTCCGCCTCGACGGCCGCTTCGAGATCCGCGGTACCGGCACCAGAGAAGATCCGTACCAGATCAACTGGCCGCTGATGCAATCGGCGCAAGAGGGATTCAAGTCGCAGGATCCCTCGGCGACCATCCCGGCGCGAATCGACTTGCTGGATGGTTCGTGGGTGGAACTTTCCGGATATCTGGCTGCGCCGCTGGTGATCGACCAGACCTCGGAAGTGCTGTTGATGCTCAAGCGCTGGGATGGTTGCTGCATCGGCCTACCGCCGACAGCCTTCGAGTCGGTGGAAACGACGCTGGAAGAGCCATTGGCCTGGACAGGTCAGCACCAGATTCGATATGGCAAGGTGCGCGGCCGACTGGAAGTCGATCCGTTCATGATCGGGGGAATCTTGATGGGCCTGTACCGATTGGAACAGGCCAGCATCGAGGGCATGCAGTAGGTCGGTCTGGAGCCCGACCTGGGGGTACGCTCGAGCGATGCGTGTGGCGCTCCTGGCAACTGTGGTGATGAACATCGCCCAGGCCCCGGCCCCACTGCACCACTTTGACTCGTTTCTGGTCTGCCCGATGAAGGCGACTCGCCAGCGAACGCCAATCACAGTCGATCCACTTCAGGGGCGCTTGGTGCGTGGCGAGACGCTCAACCCTGTGGCGGGAGAGCCGGCGTGGGAGAAGGGCCCACCTTGGGCCGCGGTTGTCGTAGACCCCGATGGATCGGTCGCTGATCCGGCGCTTGATGGTGGCTACGCCTGGGCGACATTCTGTTCGCCCGCTGAGGGCGTGGCCATGCTCGACGCGCAGGGCGCCACCTGCATTCTTGTGAACGGCACGCCCCGGGTGGGCGACATTTATTCAACCGGCGCGATCAGTGTGCCGGTGTCGCTGAAGCGCGGAGTGAACTCCTTCCTGTTCGTCTGCAACCGAGGCAAGTTGTCGGCGCAGTTGCGGGAACCAGAGTCGCCAACGCCGTGGCTGGACACCCGCGATCTAACTCTGCCGG
>SYPI01000245.1 GCA_005804005.1 Planctomycetia bacterium | reverse complement strand
CCAGTTGCAAGACGGCCGCTGACCGGATTCGCTCGGCATATTCGCAGGCGCTCGAGGCAGGGGAGTTCACCCGTGACCTAGGCGGCACGCTCTCAACCGATGCCTTCGCCGATGCGGTGATCCGTCGGCTGAGCTAGTCGGCCAGCGTTGCGACTGGCGCCAGAAACTCTGTCATCAACTCGCGGACTCGTCGTTGTGAATCGGCAAAAACTACATGGCCAGCGTCCGGCACGATTTCAACTTGAGCCCCGGGCAATTCTGCTCGGAATCGCTCGGCCATGCTCGGGTCGGTGACCCGATCTTCCTCACCGTATATCACCATCGTTGGGGCCTGAATCCCCGGGAGTAGCGGCGTCAACCCGTCGAGGAGAAACGGCCGCAGTCCCGCGACGATCCGGTCAGTGGCCTCGAGGCGCTCAATCATCAGCTCGACGAGGTGTCGGCGAAATGGCCCCGGGACAGCGGGGGGGCGGGCGAACACCAGCTCGACAACCTCGTTGAATTCAGACTCGGAGGAGATCTCCAGCGGGTTGCGCCCCGATTCAACCGCAGCCATGAACGAGTTCTTGACCGGCGCCTGAACACCGGCTGGCGCTAGGAGAACCAGCCGGTCAACTCGCTCGGGGTGCGCCGCGGCGTAGGCCGCTGCCAGGGCCCCGCCCATCGAAGTCCCCACTAGCGAGAAGTGCTTCAAATCCAGCGCGTCGGCCAGCGTGTCAATGCGCTCGAGGTACCAGTCGGCGTCCGGCACCGCGTCGCTATGCAACGGGTGCTCACCGAATCCGGGCAGGTCGGGAACGATCACCCGGTGAGTCTCGCCCAGCCAACTCAACGGCAGCAGCATGGCGTCCTTTGAGGTGCCGAACCCATGGAGCATCAGCACCACTGGCGCGCCGCGTCGACCCGCATCGAGATACGGCCAACCGTCGCCTCCCACGGTGATCGTTTGCCGACTAGCACCCGCTGCGGCCGCCCCCATCCGAATGGCTACCGCATGAAACAGCGCCGGTGTACTCCATAGCCCTCCAGCAACCAACAGCAGCAAACCGGAGAACGCCGCGGTCCCCCGCAGCAGCACGCCATTGATTCTTCTGCGAGCTGGAGCACTCATTCTGGCCACTCTAGCGCCCACCCCCCGGATTGGCCGGGCCAGCATCCTCACGCTTTGGCGATCATTGCCGGACATGCTGGCCGACGCTCTGCCTGACAGACTTGGCAATGCATGCCGTGACTGATGTCTGGCTCGCTGCCTAGGGGCGATTGCCTCAAGATGTAGATGCCGTCGAGCGACTCTGCGACACCGGGGCCCGCAGCACCGGTGCATTGGAGTTCCGGCCAATCGACGAAACGGGACCGAGCGGGCCACCGCTGGGGAACTGGAGTCCACACGCAGATTTCAACTGAGCATGTTCGGCAGGTGCCGGGCCGATGGGCACCTCACGGGCCTCGAAGTTCATCCGGTAGGAGTCTTGATAGCGCTGCATCGTCCCCTCCGCAGCGGGCCTCCCCTCAATCTGCTGCGGATTCTTCAGCCCGGTTCGTTAGGACGATGGCATCGCCATGGCGGGCCAGTTCGGAGCGCGCACCGGCGAGAGCGCTGGCAGGGTCGGCACCTTAGTCGCTTCAGCGTCGATGGCAGACTTCACTTCAACGATCGTGTGGGCTGGCCACGGGCGCGCCGTTCCCCTGGGCTGAGTTGGCTGGGTTCCCAACCGGCACCGTCACTTGCGGTGGCTCCGGCGTCTGGGCGGGCGGTGCTCCACGGCCTCATCAACTGGTTCCAAACTCGCTCGCCACATCGGAGTCGATCTGCCGAGTCGCCGTCACTTGCCCTCCCGGGTTGCTTCCCCAAGCGTAATCAGCCCAGGCGGCAACTTGTGGAAACACTCCTGAGCAGTTCCGAAAACCTCATCCGGTTTCCGACGGCAGCGGCACTCCCGGGAGCAGTTCTTGCAGAGCCGCAGCAAACGCCCCCGCTGGCGGGGCGAGCGCCTTGATGCGCTGCCCCGAGACCGGGTGACTGAATGACAGCCGCCAGGCGTGCAGGGGGAGAGCAGTCACCTCCCCGACGCGCGCCGAAGTGTTGGGCTCCAGAAGCGGCCGGTAGATCGGATCGCCGGCGATTGCTGCTCCGGCCAGCGCCAGATGCGCGCGGATCTGGTGCAGGCGGCCCGTCTCGATCTGCACGCGCAACAGCGCGAAGTCGCCGACCCGTGCCAGCGTGAAGTAGCGGGTGAGCGCCGTCTCTCCGGCGCGCCCGCTTACGCTCACCTTCAACCGCCCGCGCCGCACTTCGTTCAACGGCATTTCGATTGTGCCGTCCTTCCCAGGAAGCCGACCGCGGGCGATCGCCAAGTACTCCTTGCCAACCCGGCCCGCGGCGAACTGGCCGCGCAGGCTGTCATATGCCTCGGCGGTCAGCGCCAGCAACACGCACCCGCTAGTGGTGCGATCTAGCCGGTGAACCAGCCCGTAGTCGCGCCGCACGCCTAGCGCCTCCAACTGCCGACGCCAGCGCCCCATGGCGGCGTTCAGCAGCGTGTCGTCAAGGTGGCCGGCGCCGGGCTGGGTGGGCATGCCCGCTGGCTTGTGCACCACCACGAATGCCGGGTCGACATGCACCACACTCAGTTCAACAGCGTTCGGGCGGGGGGTCGACATTCCCTCTCTATCATCGCACGCCCCGAGCGCTCGCGGGCACTCCCATGACCGTCGCCAGACGATTGAAACCCTTCGGTGAGAGCGTGTTCGCCACCATGAGCCGACTGGCGCTGGAGCATGGGGCGGTAAACCTCGGTCAGGGGTTTCCCGACTTTGATCCCCCAACGTTTGTGCGTGAGGCGGCCAAGCAGGCCATCGATCAGGGGTTCTGCCAGTACGGTCGCAGCGCCGGATTGCTGGAAGTCACCCGGGCACTGGCACCCCAACTCAAGCAGACCACCGGAAACTCCTACGACCCCGAGCGGGAGATCACCGTCACCGCTGGCTGCACCGAGACGATCGCGGCGGCCCTGCTCGGGCTGCTCGATCCCGGCGACGAGGTGATCATGTTCGACCCGTCCTACGACTCCTACGCCGCCTGTGTGGCCTTGGCCGGTGGAGTGGCGCGGCGCATCGCGCTGCGCGGACCAACATTCCGCATTGAGGAGACGGCCCTGCGCGAAGTCGCCTCGCCGCGCACCCGGATCATCCTGCTCAACTCACCGCACAATCCCACCGGGCGGATCTTCGACGAAGCCGAACTGCGCGCCGTTGCCAGACTGGCTCAGGAGCGCAACATCATCGTGATCTCCGACGAGGTGTACGAGCAGATCACATTCGCGCGAGCCCACCTGTCCATCGCGTCACTCAGCGGAATGGCAGAGCGCACTCTGGTTCTCTCCAGCCTCGGCAAGACCTACAGCTGCACCGGCTGGAAGATCGGTTGGGCAGCCGGCCCGTCGGCCCTCAACGAAGCGGTACGCGCCGCCCACCAGTTTCTGACCTTCTGCTGCGCCACGCCGCTGCAGAGTTCGGCCGTCGGTGCCCTGGCCAGCGGCAGCGCCTACCAGGAGCAGTTGCGCCGGGATTACGGAGTGCGCCGCCAGATTGCTCT
>SYPI01000244.1 GCA_005804005.1 Planctomycetia bacterium | reverse complement strand
GAGGCGACCCAGCTCTCGAACGGCGCCACCGTCGGCGTGTAGTAGGCGTGGCAACCGCTGCAGTTCACTCCGGCGATGATCGGTTCAACGATCAGGAATGTCGGGTCGGGTTGGGTTCCCGGAAGCAGGAAGTCGTTTGCCGTGGTCGGCAACTTCACCTGCTGGGCGGCAACTGGCGCAGCGAGCGTGCTGACCACGCCGACACTGACAGCGCTGAGGAACAACAACAACTCTGGGCGGGGCTTCATGTGGTGGGCAGCGCGGGGCGAATGAAGTGTGCCTTGCAGCAGTTCGTGGTCAAGTCACATTGTCGGACTCGGCGTCACGGGGCGGCGATTGGCGCCGCTTCAGGGGATATTCCCTGCGCGATCAGCCCGAGAATGTCCCGCTCCGACTCGGCGTCCCTGCCAATCGGCGTCCAGCGCTGTGCGGCAGTTCCCGAGGCATCCGGGTCGATCCAGACGCTGCTCAGTGTCCCGGAGTATGTCGACAACTTCTGCCCACGCAGAACCGAGCGCTCCAGCGAGACCCAGACTCGCACTTCGATTGGACCGCTAGCCGCCGTGAGGGGCGCGTGGGCCAGCGCCTCGGTGCTTCCGGGAATCGCCGGGCCGAACAACTGGTCAGTGTTCGGCGCAGAACTCACTGCGTCGGTCACTGGGACGAACTCCACGCGCACCAGTCGCCGCTGATTGGAGACGGTGTTCTGCAGGGACTGCTTCAGATCGGCGTTGTCGGTTCGCCACGGCTCGAGCAGTCCACCGGCATGACGGGGAGTTGTCTCGATTCGCCCCGCCTGTAGATCGACCAGGGTCGGGTGGTACCCACAGTCGCGCAGCACCCGCACTGCGGCATCGACGGTCTGTTGATATTGCGACGGTCCAATGGTTAGGCTCGCCGGCCCCGGAGTGGACTGGCACGCCGCCGCTACCAGCAGCCCGGGCAAGCAGGCCAGTCGAGCGATCTGCCGCGGTTGGGTCACGCCGCGAGTTTACCGTTTGGGCGTCGGCCTCACCCGGCGGCATCGATCCGCGGATCAACCCAGTGATAGAGAACATCAACCGCCAGATTGAACAGCACCAGCATGGTGCTGTAGACCAGCACCACCCCCATGATGAGGGTGAGGTCCTTGCCCAGCACCGCATCCACGAAGTGCCGCCCCAGGCCGGGTACCGCGAACACCTTTTCCACCACGAATGAGCCGGTCATGGCCACCGCAGTAGCCGGTCCGAGATAACTCAACACCGGCAGGAACGCGTTGCGCATCGCGTGGCGGATAGCCGCCTGCCGTCGCGACAACCCCTTCGCCAGCGCGGTGCGCACATGATCGGTCTGCATCTGCTCAATCATGCCGAAGCGCATCAGGCGGGCGATGTAAGCCGCGAATGGCAGCGAGAGCGCCACCATCGGCAGCACGGCGTAGGACAACCCGCCCCAGCCGCCGAAGGGGAACAGATGGAAGCGCGCCGCCAGCAGCAACAGCAGGGTCGAGCCGGTTACGAAGCCGGGCAGACTGATGCCAATCACCGTCATCACCTGTGTGGCAGCGTCAGCGAAGCTGCCGGGACGAAGCCCCGCGACCACACCGCTGGCCACCCCGACTACCACGGCAATCAGCATCGCTCCCGCGCCGAGGGTCATTGACACCGGCAGCCCGTCGCTGATGATCCGGTTCACCGTCCAGTCCGGATGGCCCAGGCTGGGTCCGAGATCGAACGGCTTGTCGCTGGTACCAGTCAGCCAGGCAACTCCGGAGGCCCGCGAGAGGTACTCGCCGTAGAAGTTCAGCGGGCTGTCGAGGTGGTACTGACGGCGCATGGCCGCCTCCACTTCCGGCGGCGGTCGACGACCCTCGCGCTCCAACGGATTGCCCGGCACCAACCAGGCCAGAATGAAGGTGAGGGTGTAGACCGCCAGCACGATCAGCGGCAGCACCAACAAGCGGCGCAGTATGAGGCCCCTCACGACTGCGGCTGCCGTTTCAGGCGCGAGAGATACTGCTCCAGCCGCGGGTGCTCTGTCAGTCCCGTCAACTCGCCGGGTTCAAACATGTAGACCTGCACGAAGGTGCACAATGGAATCAGCGGCAGATCGCGCTCCACCAGCATGGCTTCGGCGCGGTGCAGCATCTCGAAGCGTCTCTGCGGATCGCGCTCCTTGGCCGCATCATCTAGCAGGGAGTCGAACTCCGGGCAGTTGTAGCGGCGGTCGTTGTTGCCGTCGGTCGAGCGACAGAACTCCAGATAGGTAGTTGGGTCACCGTAGTCGCCATACCAGCCGCCCCGGGCGATCATGAAGTTGCCGGTGCGCAGATCCTCTTTGAAGAACTTGGTGTCCTTGGAGCGCAGTTCCATCTGCACGCCCAGCGCCTTCGACCACATGTCGCGCAGGGCCAGCGCCAGATTCTTGTAGCGCACGGCACCGGTGGTGTAGAGAAGGTCGACCACCGGGAACTCAGCGCCGGAGTCGTCTTCCACCAGACCGTCTCCATCCCGATCGCGCCAGCCGGCAGACTCAAGTTCGGCGCGGGCCGCCGCCGGGTCGAAGCCCAGCCCCTCGGGGCCTTGGTATCCAGCGATCGAGCCGGGGGGAACCAGTCCGCCACTCACCGGTTCATGCATGCGGGTCACTCGATCAACCAGCAGTTGCTTGTCGACCGCCCGAGCAAAGGCCCGCCGCACCCGAGCATCGGCAAACGGATTGTCGCGGCCGTCGGCCAGCTTCGGTCGGCAGTTGAACTGAAAGAAGTCCGTACCGTAGGCCCGCAGCACATGGAGGTCGCGGCGCTCGTTGGCCTGTGGTTCAGTTCCGGCGGCCAGCGCCGCGGTGCGTGTGGCGCCCCCATCGCGCGCGGCGCGCAATTGCTCAGCCTGGCGCGATTCATACGCCGCCTGCTGCGCCGCCATATCGGCGCGATAGTCGACCGAAACCTCGGAGATCCAGTCGATGCCGCCGACGCCATAGGCCAATACCGCCGTGGAGTTGTTTTCGAACGGCAGCATCAGCACTCGCTGGCTGCCAACCGCGGCGGCGTTCCAGTAGTACGGATTGGCCTCCAGCAGCAGGTGGCGCTTGTAGCGCCAGTCAGCCAGCATGTATGGCCCGTTGCTGGGGCGGTTTCCCGGCTTGGTCCACTCTGGGTCCGTCTCCACCCGGCCGGTTCGCGCCTCGATGCTGGTGAAGCGGGCGATGGTGACCCGCTGCACCGGACTGGTAACGCCGAAGGCCAGCAGATCCGCGAGGTACGGCAGCGGCTGGGTCAGAGTGACCACCAGAGTGTGCGCATCGGGACAGTGAATGCCGACCCGGCGGTCGAACTCGGCCAGTGTCAGCTGCCAGAGCGCCGCAGCCGCTTCAGCGGTGTGCGGCTGCTCCTCCCGGGCGTAATCCAACAGCGCCTGTTCGCGCCACTGGAAGAACTCCCGCGCGCCAGCGATGCAGAAGAAGAGTCCGGAGTAGTCGGCGGCGGTATCGGGAAGCAGCGCCCGCATCCAGGCCAGTCGGAAATCCTCAGCTTCCAGCGGTGAGCCGTCGGACCACCTGGCAACGGCGCGAATGTGGAAGGTCCACTCGCGACCGTCGGCCGAGGTCTCAAACTTCTCGCAGGCTCCCGGGACCGGGTCGCATGTCTCGCTGTCGCGCACGAAGAGCGCTTCGTCGAGCGCCATCTCCATGCGCAGGTCCTGCATGTAGGACATTTTCTGCGGGTCGAGCGTGAACACATCCGGGCCGACGAACACCAGATCAGCATTGCCCGGAGTGCCAGATGTGCTCAGTGCCAGCACTAGGACAACGAGGAGCAGTGCTAGGGGAGCCACGACGCGCACCGCCTGAGCCTACCCCGGGTGTGCCAATGCGTTGGTGCGAAGTGGCGTTAGAGCCGACTGTGAATCAGGTCCCGGTTCGGCCACCGCTGCTGGCAGTCTTGGCCGGGTCGGCCGACTCGGGCGCCGCCACAGCTCCGAACTTCTTCTGCAACCCGCCAGCGTCGCGAGCCGCGCAGGCGAAGGCTTCGCGCAGTTCACGATCAGCCACCGGCGGCTTGGCCCCTAGCGCCACCACGCCATTGAGGAATCCGAGGGCAGCCTTGCGGAAGTCGGCCTTCTCTTGCGGTTTGCTGATCTCCAGATCCTGTCGCATCACCAGATCGATGCAGCGACGCAGCCCCTGAATCAGACCAGCATCCGCGCCGCCCTGGCTAGCGCGCTTGGTGGCGGCACTCAGCGCCGCAAACTCCTGCGCAAGCGCCTGCGATCTGGTCGGATCGGTGAAGGCGCGGTTAGCGGCCACCGCCGCCAACGCCCCCACATCGGACTGAAATGCAACCCAGTTGGTCTCTTGGCCGGCCGCGGTGCCGACTTCGCGCACCAGCCGGTCAGCTTCCTGTTGGGTGAAAGTCAGAGTCTCCTTGCGGAAGGCCGCAATGGCGCTGCGCAACGCGCCAGCGGCCACAATGCGCACCTGCGACTTGGGCTGCTGCTGCGGATTGATCGCGTCGCGCAGGACAAAGGCGGCGTTGGCGGTGCCGAGGGTGCGAACGACCTCGATGGCGTTTGTCGCCTGGATGATGGTGCCGGACTGGATCAGTCTGGTGAGGGCCGGGAGCGCTCCGGCCGAGTACCGATTCAGGAAGATGGAAGTCGCGCCGCTGGTCTGCGGCGGCTTGATCAGGCGACTCCGGGCATCCTTCACCCGGGCCGGTTCGGAGGCAGCGAGCTGGGCGGTCCAGTAGGCGGTGTAGGCATCGATCTCCCCACCGGCGGCTTCGATGGTGGCCTGATCCTTCATTGCCAACCCGACCGGGAGATCCTTCGGACCGTCGGCTATCGCCGCCATGGTGGTCACGAGGAGACAGGCGCAGGTGGTTAGGAGATTGCCGAGCGACATCGGGGGTTGGAATGGTAGCCGATGAGCGCACGCTGAGTCTCGTTTCCGGCCCCTCCGCCTACACTCGCACGATGATCCTTGCAGGCGGTTGGTGGGCGGCGTTGGCCGCCGGACTGATGGGAGCCAGCCCAATCGTCCAAGGTTCTGCCGAACTGGAAGCGGACGCGCGCGCCAAACTGGCGCGGCTGTGCATAGCCCAGTCGCGAGGGTTTCTGGATGACCGGGAGTTGTCGCTGGCCGAGTACGACGCTGCCCGGACCTTGGCATTCACCGCTTTGGAACTGGCCCCCGATTCCGCAGTCGCCGTAGGGTTGGCGCTGGAGATCACCGAGGCCGACAGCGCCGACCCGGAGGCGGCCTGGAAGCGCCGCGATCTGCTGGCGCGGCTGGCGGTGCTGGACCCGTCCGACGCAAGCATTCAACTGCGGCGAATTGTCGCGGCGGTGGAGACGCAGCAGTCCACAGCGGCGCGCATTGCCGCCTTTCAACGGCTGATCGCTCCCGATTCGATCGCCCGCATCGGAGCGCCAGCCGGAGCGCGACTGGCCTACGACCTGGCCATTCTCCAGGCCCGGGTTGGCGACAGCCAAGCCAGCCGCGAGGCGATCGCCCGCGCCGCCGAACTGGACCGATGGTTTCCCGAGGCGGCCGCTGTTCGCGCGGGAGAGGCGGCGGGCACAGCCGCGCCGGTGATCGAGCAGGCTCGGCTGCTGGTGGCAGCATTCAACGCCAACCCCATCGATCCGTCGCCACTGGGACGGCTTGCGGCGTTGCTGTTGGCGGAGCGGGCCTACTCCGCGGTGCCGGAGCTTCTGGAGATGGCCGCGGAAATCTCGCGCACGGAGCGGCACTCTTCGGATGAGGCCGACGCCTATCAGGTCGATGCGGCGCTGGCTCGCGCGGCGATGGGGAACGACGCGGCGGCGTTCCGGGCGCTGCAGAATTACGCCCGGGGGCGTGACGATGTCTTTCGCCGCGAATTGGTTCGGGCCCGCACCGCACTTACCGAGGCGGCGCTGTTGCAGGAGAGTGCCCCTCAGCCGCCACAGATGACCATGGTGCTGGGAGCACTGGCTCAGGCAGTCGGCGATCCGGCCGGAGAGGGGATCCGCAAGACAATCGCTGCTGGAGCCGTCGCCATCGCCGATGCTGTGGCTGAACGGGATCGGCTGGCGGCGCAGCCGGCGCGGCGCGGAGAGCAGCCGCCGAGTCCACCGAGCACGTCGGATAGAGAGGACTCCCGCGATCGCATTGTGGAACTGGGGGTCGCTCTGGCGATACTAGGAGCCGACAGTGCCACGCTCACCGAGATGGAGGCGCGGGCTACCTCCTGCGCGCCACTGAACGAGTCGGGCACGGCGATGCTGGCAGCGTGGCGATCCGAACTGGATGGTCGGCATGCTGAAGCTGTCGAGCGATTCCAGCAGCTGTCCAATCCCGGAGCAGCCAGCCGCGTCGGCCTAGCTCGGGCGCTGGCCGCCGATGGCAACACCAAGGAGGCGGCGCGGGTGTGTCAACAGGTAGTGGAGTCGGCCCCGGGCACGATGATTGGCGTCCTCGCCGAGAGGATGCTGGCCAGGTTGTTGAATGTGGCAGCACTTCCCCCGGGTCCCAACTCCACCGAACTGGCCGCTGTGGTCGCCCAGATCCCAGACTCGCTCCGCCGCGCAGTGACCGGAGCCGCTACGGCGCTGGCGCTCGCCGCGCAACCGCTGACGCCGGTCTGTGAGGCGTTTGGCCCCATTGAAGTGGAGCTTCACCTGCGGAATCAACTTGATCGACCGCTGGAGATTGGCGGGATGGGGCCGGTGCGGACGCTGGCCATGCTGGGGGGGGAAATCACCGTGACGGGCGAGGCGGGCGAGCGCACTCTCCCTCCGGCCATCATCCGCCTCGATCGCGCGCTGGAGTTGGCGCCATACTCCGAGTTGGTCATTTGTGTGGACATCGGGCTGCTGCCGCAGGTGTTTGATCGCCTGTGTCTGGGTGTGGCGCAGGGGGCGCTGGTTGATGTGCGCAGCATCGTGAACTTCACCAGCAGTGGCGGTGCGCTGATACCCGGCGTGTTCGGGCGCACCGCTGTTGCTCCGACTATTCGGGTGGCCGGTGTCCCCCCCGATCCGGAGTGGCCGGCGAACGCCATGGCCGAGGTCCGGGCAGGATTCGGCAGGAAAACTCTGCTGACGCTGGCGCTGCTCGCCTCGTTGGCCGGTTCCACCGGTTCCAGTGAGGACAACGCGATCCGCGAACGCAACACTCAGATATGGAGCTTCGTGAGCGAAGTCTGGCCGCAGTTACCGCTCACCGCACAAGCGTGGCTGCTGGTCGCCTCGCCCGGTTCCAGCGCCGGGATGGCCCGCATTTACGACGAGGCGGCCAAGTCGAAGGAGCCGCTGCTGCGCTACGCCGCTGCTGGCTACGCCGCTGAGTCGACCGATCCGGCGCTGATGCTGGAAGGCACCGAGGACCCCCGATTGCAATCGCTGATCAAAGGCCTCAGGGAGCGTCTGGCGCGTCTGGCCGATGCCCGGCGATCGAGCCCGACCGGACTCAGGTGATGCTCCTCGCCACAGGGCGCAACTCATGAGGCGACAGCGCCTGATTCACACCATCGGACTGCTGCTGGCCGCGGGCCTGCTCGGGGGCGCCATCTGGACAATCGCCCGCCATGAGGCGGTGCGGCATCGCTGCGCCGATGCTTTGGCTCAGGCGCCATGGTGGATGACGCTGGCTGCCATTGCGCTGACGGTGTCATTCGTCCCACTCAGCGGACTCGTCTTCGACCGGCTCACCCGTATTCGTGATCAGGTGCCGCTGGCAGAAATGACGGCGCTGGTTTCAGCCAGCGCCCTATTGAATCTGCTGCCGCTGAAACCAGGCATCGCCAGTCGGGCGGTCTATCTGGCGGCGATGCACCGAATTCCGCTGGCTAGGTCGGTGACAGTTTCACTGGTGGCGCTGGGGATTTCGGCGGCGTTGGCGGTGCTGGTGGCGGTGGCGCTGTGGATTGCCAGGTCGGCGGGCGTGCCGTGGTGGATTCCCGTCGGGGTTGTCGCGGTGATCGTTGCTGTACCAGCGGTTCCCTGGTCGGGCAACACCGCCGCGAACCATCTGCGCACACCCCGCTCCGCCGCGCTGCGGTTCTTCTGCCAAGGGGCGCTGTGTCGACTGGTGGAGATATTCGCCGCGGCCATGCGCAGTTGGATCTGTTTC
>SYPI01000243.1 GCA_005804005.1 Planctomycetia bacterium | reverse complement strand
CATGACCGGGAATCCCGGGCTGCCGGCGAAGCGATGCTTGAGCATGCGGTAGGCGGCGTAGGAGATGGCCTCTTCCTGAGCGGCCTGAGTGTCGGCCATGGCGTGGTCCTCGTGGATCAGCCAGCCGTCGGCGCGTTCGTCGAAGGCAGCGAATGAGTCCCACATCGAAGCGGAGATGTGGAATAGATTCCGGGCGTGCACCGTCGGCCGGGCGAAGTCGCGCCGGATCGATTCCAGCAGCATTTCGTTCCAGCGCCGAGCAACGGACTGCTCCTGCGCAACAACAGGGCTGGCAACAACCGTCGCAACCAGTGCAGCGCACAGCGAACTCGCACTTAGATTCACCGCGGCTCCTTGCAGCAGCACCGCCTAGATCGGTGCTTTGACTGCCGATGGCAACCGTACCCCATTCCCCGGCCTGCGCCAGTCATGGTTTAGGTCCGCGCTTCGCGTGGCTCCAACCCCAATGGCTGCGCAATCCGCGGCGCTGCGCCGCGGGCTGTGGTCCGTAATCTGGGGCAAATGGCCACCGCTGACCAACCTGATTTCCGGCAGCGCTGGCTTTCGCGCGCTGAGGGTCTGGTGCTGGGAAGGACTTGGACGCTGGTGGCCGTCTGCGCCGTTCTGGCGGCTGGGGGAGCGGTGCTGGCCTCCACCCGTCTGCAGTTGAACGCCGACACCGATTCGCTGATCGGTCTTGATCGGCCGTTCATGAAGGACTATCAGGCGTTCCTTGCGCGGTTCGGTGATCTGGAGAGCATCTGGGTGGCGGTGGATGCCGACGGAGATGACTCGCTGGCGCGCCAAGTGATCGATGAACTGGGAGCGGCGCTGCAAGGGGCAGAGAGTCTTCCGGCAGTCAACTGGCGGATCGATGCCAACGAGCAGTGGCGACTGACGACGCGCGCCATGGCCGACCGGGAACTGAGTGAACTGGCCCGGGCTCGCGGCGCGCTCCGGTTGCTGTCACCCGGCGGAGCGAGCCCCGTGGCGGCCGATGTCGGCCGGGCCGGTGCGCTTGGGCTGGCGAAGTTGGCCGCCGAAGGTGCCACGCTCAGCGAGGCGGAGCGCCAGCGACTGGGTGCCGAGTCAGTGCTGCTGTTGGATTGCCTGCTGGAACCAAGTTCCCCCTCAGCCAACGCACTTTCACTGCAGTCACCATTGGCCTCCGAGTACATGCGCTCTGCAACCGGCCGCATCTGGTTCATAGAGATTGCCGCGCAGAAGGATTTCTCGTCGCTGAGTGTGATCCAGAAGCCACTGCAACAGATACAGGCGGCCATCGCCGCCACTGCCGCCCGGCACCCGGGGGTGGAGATAGGCCTAACTGGCAAACCGGTCCTGCAGGCCGACGAACTGGCCCTTGGCAGTCAGGACATGGCCCGAGGATCGATACTGGCCACGCTGGTGATCGCCGCGCTTTTCATGGTGGCGCTGCGCAGTTGGCGCGAGATCGCTCTAGCGGTGGCGGCGTTTCTGGCGGCGTTCTGCTGGACATACGGCGCGGCCACGGTGCTGGTCGGCCGCCTCAATCTTCTGAGCATGGTGTTCATGCTGGTGCTGGTCGGCGCCGGTCTCGACTACGGAGTGCATGTGGTAGCCCGGTTCGTTGAGTCGCGTCGCACCATGGGCCATGCCCATGCGGTGCGCGAGTCATTTCGGCGGACGGTGCTGCCAAGTTGGACCGGTGCCCTCACCAGTGCCAGCGTGTTCTTCCTGGCGCTGGCCACTGACTTCGGCGGATTGCGTGAACTGGGGGTGATTGCTGGCGCCGGGCTGCTTCTGTGTGTGCTGGCCATGACCACGCTGCTGCCAGCATTGCTGCTGATCGGCGCGCGGCCCCGCCTCGACACAGTCACCGGCAGCGGCGCGACGACCCCGCTTCGTCGGCGACCGCAGATCCGCCGGAAGCACCACTGGGTCGCGGGAGGTGTCACCGCAGTTTCGGCGGTGGCGGCGCTGGCCGCAGCGATATGGGGATCGCGGTTTGAATCCAACCTGCTGAAACTGCAGTCGGCGGACTTGTCATCGGTCGAGTGGGAGCGGCGGATCTTCGCCGACTCCCGGAGCGCTTCATGGTTCGCCGCGCTGGTCTGCGATGGCTTTGAGGAGGTTGCTGAGTCGGTCAAGCGGGCCATTGAGCAGCCAGAGATTGGCGCGGTCAAGAGCGTGCTCGATGTAGTGCGCGCCCCGAGCGCCCAGCGGGAAGCCTGGCGGATGGAGATCGCCCAGTGCGGCGCCCAGCCCACGCCAGCGCGCACCATTGGGGCTGGCCCGCCGCCGGAGCACGCCGAGTTCGCTGCCGTGCTCCGAGAGGCGCGGGATGGCGCGGCCTCTCTGGCGGGGCTGGCCCGACTGGCCGGCAACGACGGAGCCGCGAAGTTGGGCGATCTGGTCCAGCGACTCGATGCGACGCTGGCGCGAGCGAGCGCCGATCAGCAAGGAGAGTGCAGCGCCGCGCAGGCTCGCCTTGACCGCGCCTCGGTGGCGGCGGGGCAGATCGTCACTGGCGCTCGACTCTCGCTGCGCGAAGCGCTGCCGGTGGCGACCCGCGCTCGATTGATCGCCCCGGACGGCGCCCTGCTGGTCACCAT
>SYPI01000038.1 GCA_005804005.1 Planctomycetia bacterium | reverse complement strand
GTAGATCCTTCATCGCCGAGACCTTCTTCTCGTAGATGAGGATGTACGGCGTCTCGAGAATCGCTTCCATCTTCTCCGAGTCGGTGATGAAATACGGCGAGAGGTAACCCCGGTCGAACTGCATGCCCTCGACCACCTCAACCAGCGTCTCACGGCCCTTGCCCTCTTCCACGGTGATGACCCCATCCTTGCCAACTTTCTCGAAGGCGTCGGCCATGATGGCCCCGACTTCGCTGTCGTTGTTGGCGCTGATGGTGGCCACGCTCTCGATGCCGCCGGAGACGTTGGCGATCGGCTTGGCCGAGGCGGCGATTGATTCGGTGACGGCGGTCACGCCAGCGCGGATGCCGCGGGCCAGCGCATTGGCTTCAGCGCCCGAGGCGATGTAGCGCAGGCCAGCGCGGAAGATGGCCTCAGCTAGGACGGTGGCGGTAGTGGTGCCGTCGCCAGCATCGTCACCAGTCTTGCTGGCGGCTTCCTTCACCAGCTTGGCGCCCATGTTCTCCGCCTTGTCGCGCAGCTCGATCTCGTCGGCCACGCTGACGCCATCCTTAGTAACCGTCGGTCCGCCCCACGACTTGTCGAGCACCGCGTTGCGGCCACGCGGGCCCAGAGTGCTCTTGACCGCCGAGGAGAGCTTCTCCACGCCCGCCAGGAGTGCCTTGCGAGCATCGGTTTCAAACGCCAAATCTTTGACTGCCATGGGAGTGAGCCTCTCTAGGGGAACGGGGGGAGGGGGTCGAAACGGGGCTGTTGATTGAACAAGGGCCGTGCCAAACTGGGGGCGATGCACTGTGGAGAAGTCCGCGCAGTGGCGAGTGCGGAGGTCCGGGAACCGGCTGATTTGCTGCTGGCCGGGCGTAGTTGGCGGCGGGGCGGCTGGGGGCACCACTTCCGGGCTGATTTGGCCTGCCACAACGGCAGGGGCATGAGGGGCGGGTTCAGGCGTTGTCGAAGCGGTGATCGCGCGCTTGGCGGGCGATGGCGGCACCGATCCAGCAGGCATTGAGGATCAGGTAGGCCAAGCCGATCGCCAGGATGACGGTGAGCGCAACTACTAAAGCCATGGCTCCGTTGGCCAGCGCTTCGTGTTCAACCGAATCGAGGCGATTGAGAATGACCGCGCCCGTCGCCGCAGCAAGTTGCAGCACCGCCGCGGCCAGCAGCAGGTCGATGCTCTGCCGACCGTGGCGGCCGCGCCGATAGTTGCGGCTGCGCCGGCCGAGGGTCACGATGAGCCGCCGCAGACCCACGGTGCCGAGGCACGCCCCGAGCAGTCCGACTGCGGCGCAGATCAGACCCCAGCCAACCGGCTGCATGTTGAACGGCACGCTCGGGGCCAGCAGTCCCCAGGCGCGCAAGGCAGCCGCAATGGCCAGTACCACCGGGCCGACCCACAGCGGAGTTCGTGTGCTGGCCAGTTCGGCCCGGTAGAGGCTGGTGCGTTCGCGCGACAGCACAATCGAAGCCGCGGCGGCAATCCCGAAGAGCACTAGGGCACCAATGGCCGCCGCTTGATCTATCCCAGTGCGCGGGTGGCTCAGTGCTTCGAGGCCAGCGACGGCGCGCACCAGATCGGGGCCGACACTCACAGCGAAGCCCACGCCCAGTGCCGTGGTGGCCACTATCAGCGAAACTCCCACGCGCATCGGGTGGGCCAGCGCCACCATGCGCCGGGCAACGGGATCGTCGGCGGCCACGATTGAGGCGACCACCGGCGTGCCGCACTCCGGGCAGAGGGCCATCGCAGCCAGCCCGCGCAGGTTGTATCTGCAGCGGACGCAACGCAGGTCGAAATCGATCTGGCGAAGGGGCACGGTGGCAGACTAGTTGTTCGCGCTACCTTGCCGCCATGCGCGCAGTGGTGCTCGTCTCAGGCGGAATGGATTCGGCAGTGGTGCTGGCCCATCTGCGCCATGAGGGATTCGCCTGTACTGCGCTCTCATTTGATTATGGGCAGCGGCATCGGCAAGAGCTGGCCGCTGCGGCGCGTGTCGCCAAGGCTCTTGGCGCGGTGGAGCATCTTGTGCAGACAATCGACATGCGGTGTATCGGGGCCAGCGCCCTGACCGCCGACATTCCGGTTCCGAAAGACCGCAGCGAGGATGGAACGATTCCGATCACCTATGTCCCGGCCCGCAACACAGTGTTCTTGGCCTACGCGCTGGCTCTGGCCGAGGCGCGAGAGTGCCGCACCATTGGCATCGGGGTCAATGCGGTCGACTACTCGGGGTATCCGGATTGCCGCGGGGATTTCATTGCCGCGTTCGAGGCGGCGGCGAATCTGGGAACTAAGCCATCGCCGCACGGGCCGATCCGCATCGTGGCGCCGCTGGTGAGCATGGACAAGGGGCAGATCGTGCGCCGCGGCGTCGAACTGGGTGTTGATTTCGGGTTGACCACTAGTTGTTACGACCCGGGTGCCGATGGCCGTGCGTGTCGCCACTGCGATGCATGCCGCCTGCGCGCGCTCGGATTCGCCGCCGCAGGGGTGGCCGACCCGGTGGTCAGTTAGACATCAAGGTTCTTCACATCGAGCGCGTGGCGTTCGATGTAGGCCCGGCGCTGCTCGACATCCTCGCCCATGAGGATGGTGAACAGTTGATCGGCTTCGGCTGCCGCAGTCAGCGACACGCGCAGCAGGGTGCGGCGGGCTGGATCCATGGTGGTTTCCCACAGTTGCTCGGCGTCCATTTCGCCCAACCCCTTGAAGCGCTTGATCTCGATGCCGGAGCGGCCGACCTCGTGCAAACTGCGCAGGATTGACGGCACGCTGGGGGCCTCCACCATTTCAGCCTTGCCGCCAGCGCGTTCTGGTTCGACCACCCACGCGTAACGGGTGGGCAGTTTCTCGCCGGTGACCGACTCGCCCTGTACGCGGTCCCAATCTTCGATCTGCACGCCGCTGTTTGCCAGAACGCCGATGAGCCGTTCGATTTCGGCGTTCTCGTGCAGTTCGCGAATCGAGGCGGTGGTGCCATTGCCACCGGCCATCTCGTCCACCACTAGGCCGCGACTAGCAGCGGCGTTGCGGGCTTCGTCTTCTGTCCAGGCCAGCACGCTGCCTGCTCCCCAGACCACATGGAAGCGGGGCAGGCGATTGCCCTTCTCCGGGTCTCCCGAGCGCGATGCCACCAGCGCCGGAAAAACGATGCCGCGGCGCTGGCTGACAGTGACCAGTTCGTCCAGACGATGCAGGTTCTTCAGCAGGCGGCGCAGTTCGTCGCCGGTGAGTGTCTTCTCGACGGCCCCGTCGGTGGCGCGGATGGCGAATGTTGAATGTCGCAGCGCCATGTCGGCCAGAGTGTCCGACATTTGGCGATCGTTGAGTACATACTCGCTGCGCTTGCCGCGAATCACCTGATAGAGCGGCGGCTGGGCGACATAGATCTTGCCTTGGCGCACCAGTTCACGCATCTGGCGGAAGAAGAAGGTCAGCAGCAGAGTGCGGATGTGGCTGCCATCGACATCGGCGTCGGTCATGATGATGATTCGGCCGTAGCGCAGTTTGGCTGGGTCCAGTTCATCACCAATGCCGCATTGCATGGCCTGAATCAGCGTCTGAATTTCCTCGAAGGCCAGCACCTTGTCGAGGCGGCACTTCTCGACATTCAGCAGCTTGCCGCGCAGTGGCAGAATTGCCTGATGAACATGATCGCGGCCGCCCTTGGCGCTGCCGCCAGCCGAATCGCCCTCGACGATGAACATTTCGGTTGCTTCCACATCGGTCGAGGAGCAGTCGGCCAGTTTGTGCGGCAGAGTGCTGCTGCCCAGTTGGCTCTTGCGCTTGATTAGTTCGCGGGCCTTGCGGGCCGCCTCGCGGGCTTCGGCCGCCAGTACGGCCTTCAGGCAGATGCGCTTGGCATCATTTGGGTTGGCATCCAGCCAAGCGGCCAGTTCATCAGAGAGGGCCGCGCCAACGAAGCCTTCGACCTCTTCGTTGAGCAGCTTCTCTTTGGTCTGGTTGTTGAACTGCGGGTTGGGCAACTTGACCGAGATGACCGCGGTGAGCCCTTCCCGCAAGTCTTCGCCAGTGGGGACCAGATCACGGATGAGATCCTTACGCCGTGCGTAGGCGTTGATGACTCGCGTGAGGGCGTTCTTGAACCCAGTGAGGTGCGTGCCGCCATCTGGATTGCGAATGTTGTTGCCGAAGGCCAGCAGGTTCTCGCTGGTGGCGTCGGTGTATTGCATAGCGATCTCGGCGCGCATGCCTTTGGCGGTGTCTTCTCGGCGCACTGACACGCAGGGGCTCATCAATGCCTTGCCGGAGTTCAGGTGCTTCACATAAGCGGCGATGCCATCGGAATCGCAGAAGGTCTCCTCGCGGCGGCGGCCCTTGGCATCGACCCGCTCGTCGATCAAGCGGATAGAAACGCCGGGATTGAGGAAGGCCAGCTCGCGCAGCCGACCCTGCAGGGTTTCAAAGACGAAGCCGGTGTCGGGGAAGATCTCGGCATCGGGCAAGAAGCTGATGCGCGTGCCGTTCTTGCGGCTCGAGCCAGAGACTTCATGCAGCGGCCGGGAGACCTTGCCGCGTTCGAAGGCGATGACCCAGGCCTTGCTGTCCTTGTGGACCTCCACCTCGGTCCACTCCGCCAGAGCGTTGACACACTTCACACCGACGCCGTGCAAGCCACCGGAGACCTTGTAGGCGTTGTTGTCGAACTTGCCGCCAGCGTGGATCTCGGTGAGGATCACCTCGACCGCCGGGCGGCCGTTGATCTTGGGATTCTCGTGCTTCATCGGGTCGACCGGCATGCCGCGGCCGTCGTCGATTACCGTGCAGGAGCCATCCACGCCGATGCGCACCACCACTTGGGTGGCGAACCCGGCCATCACTTCATCGATGGCGTTGTCAACGCACTCGTAAACCAGATGGTGCAGGGCGTTCAGCCCAGTGCCGCCGACATACATGCCGGGGCGCTTGCGGATCGCCTCGAGCCCCTCGAGAACCTGAATGTCCTCTGAGGTGTAACTGGTCAGAGTCTCAGGTTCGGAAGGGGGCGCGAGTGGTTCAGACATGGGTTTCAAGAGGCCCGGAAAGCGGCTCCTCATTCTAGCCGCGAAGGCCATTTTCTGCCCCTCTGAGGCCGCTTTCTCGGCACTCAAAATGACCGAACTTTCGGCTGCGAGAATCGTCTCTGATGAGCCGATGAACCCCGCGCGCCGAGCCGTAATATGGAGCCTCGCATTGGATGCGGCCGATAGCAGGTGACTGCACTCCCCCACGGATGGACACCCGAATGAATCCAGTTAGTGAATCTCTGGACCAGCCGGTGGACGGTTCCTCGACCGGGCTTGGTCGGCGGGCGTTCGTGGCGCTGAGTGCGCTGGCTCTAGCCAGTTGCGCCGCGCCAACCAACACCGGTACGGGTAACAGCAACGCGAAAACAGCCCTCGCTCCGGTGAACCCACCCAAGCCCACCGTGGCGCCCGCGCCGCCGTTCCCCGGCACCGTAGCCCGCGCGCGCTGGTCGCACGGCGAGCCGGTCGCCAAACTGATGAATCCAATGGTGCCGGTGAAGTGGATCACCATCCACCATGATGGGATGACGCCGTTCACCACCAGCGACATGGCCCTGACCGCCTCGCGCATCGAGTTGATCCGCAACGGACATCGCGGCAAGGGCTGGGGAGACATCGGCTACCACTTCATCATCGACCGTTCCGGGCGCATCTGGGAAGGGCGGGCGCTGAAGTGGCAGGGGGCCCATGTGAAGGACCACAACGAGGGCAACATCGGCATTGTCTGTCTGGGGAACTTCGAAGTGCAGTCGCCCAGCGATGCTCAGTTGAAGGCCCTCGAACGCCACATCGAAGTGGTGATGCGCCTCTACAAGATTCCCGCCACGCGCATCAAGACTCACCGCGAGTGGGTCGGCGCCAAGACCGCTTGCCCGGGGAAGAATCTGCAGAAGTTTGTGGTCACGGCGCGCTCGAAGCGCCAGTTCGCCTAGTCGGCCGGTTTGCGCCGTCGCACCTTGAGTTCACCTTGGTGGTGCTTGGCCTCCAGCCGTCGTTCGACCGATGAACGAGTTCGCTTGGTCTTGCGCCGCGGGCGGGGCGGACGAGCCGCTTGCAGTACCAAATCAGTGAGTCGCTCGAGACAGGCGTCCTTGTTGCGCTTCTGCGAGCGGTTCTCGTCACTATGGAAGTGCAGAGTGTCGTCGGCGCACAGGTGGGCGTGAGCCAGGTCGCGCAAGCGATCATGAGCGCGCCCACCCAGCCCACCGATGTCCATCACTGCCACCACCAGCGTGGCGCGCGTCTGGGTCTTGTTCACATGCTGTCCGCCCGGGCCGCTCGAACCACTGAACGACCAAGTGATTGAACTGGGGTGAACCCAAGCGCCGCCGGCGAGGCTGAGGGCGCCATCTGGACGGGCGGGCGGGCGATTGTGTGGCATCGGCGACATGAGCGGCTACGCTGGTTAGTTCGGATTCAACCATGCCAGCGGTAACTCTGCCGATCGCCTTCGC
>SYPI01000037.1 GCA_005804005.1 Planctomycetia bacterium | reverse complement strand
GTGTGTCTGATTGAGTTTGCCTGTTCAGGTGGTGACCCCGACCACCTGCACACTGTCTGGCACGATCCTTCGCGCGGCTTCGCCAATGACATCCTGGCCGAGCACCATCAGACTCACCATGCCGGGGAGAACGATGGCCGGGAGTGAGCCGGAACACCCGCCTCTGTGGGATGCGCAACCCGCGGCTCCTGCCCCCGGCCCGGCAAGTCCTCGGGGTGGGCACTTGTCTCGCTGGGGCATCCTGTGGGGCTCACTCGTTCTGCTGATGCTCGGCAGCGGCCCGCTGGCTCTCTTCATTCTGTTTGATCCCACCTCTAACCCGGTCGGGCCGGGCATTCTGGCCATGCTCACTTTCTGGCCAGCGGCGCTAGGGGTAGTAATCGGCATCGCCGTCGGAGTCGTTCGCGGCCGGGCGATCAGGCGCTAACTCGCCGCACATCCCGCAGCAGGAACCGCGCCAAGATCGCCGTGCTGCAGGCGGCCACGGCAGTCACTGCGTAGCCCACCGCGATGGCCTGCGCGATCTGAGTTCCGTCGGCGCGCACATCCGGGCCGAACACCGTGGCCTTGAGGTGAACGGCTGCGGTGACCGTGGCCACTCCCAACGCCGCGCCGAACTGCCGGAACGTTTGGGTGAGCCCGCTCACCTGACCGCGATCAGCCTGGTCCACCCGAGAGAGCGCATCGGTGTTTGCCGGACCGGTCACCAGGCCGGTACCAGCGCCCAACAGCGCCATTCCCATGGCCAGCAGCGGGTAGGAACTCCACCAAGCACCGAGGAACA
The DNA here is from genome assembly GCA_005804005.1 of Planctomycetia bacterium. Classification (GTDB taxonomy): domain Bacteria; phylum Planctomycetota; class Phycisphaerae; order Phycisphaerales; family SM1A02; genus SYPI01. Next base: position 1,723 of record SYPI01000037.1, on the reverse strand, counting down.
GAAGCACAAAGGCCCCTGTCAGCAGCAGCGTGCCAAGTTTGGCTGGGGCGGCGATCCCGCCTCGGTCGTAGAGGCGGCCACCGAGCCGCGGGATGAACACCAACGGCAAGAAGAGCGGCAGGGTGGCCACTCCGGCGCGCAGGGGCGAGAACCCCATGGTGCGCTGCAGCAACACGGGCGTGAACACACCCGAGCCGACGATGGCGAACTGAGTGAAGCCGATCAACAGCGCGTCAGAGAGGATCGGGCGCTGAGCGAGAAGCCGCAACCGCAGCAATGGGCTGGGATGGTTGAGTTGGCGCCTTACGAATGCCAACACCAGAACCACTCCGATGGCGATGCTCCCCCAACAGCGCAGGTTCGCCCAACCCACCGCAGTCGCGCCCTGTAGTCCATAGATCACACTCACCATCCCCGGCACGAACAGGAGCGCGCCGCACCAATCGGTCCCGCGCTCCGCCGACTTGGGGCTTGCTGGTCTAGCGAGGGCGATCAGCAACAGCATGGCGGCGGCGATCGGCAGGTTGATCCAGAACACCCAGTGCCAAGAAAGCGCGCCGGTGAGCGCTCCGCCTAGCACTGGGCCAGCGGCCATGAACAACATCGAGACACCCACATACACGCCCATGGCCGCGCCGCGGCGGCCCTCGGGGAACGAACTGACCACCATCGCTGCCGAAGCGGGCTGCATGAGCGCCGCGCCGAGTCCTTGCAGCACGCGCATGGCCACCAGCATGCCGATTGAACTCGACAAGCCGCACAGGGCGCTGCCGGTGGCGAAGATCACTACGCCGCCAACAAAGGTTGAGACCTTTCCCAACTGGTCGCCGAGCTTCCCGCCAATGGCCACCAGCGAGGCCAGCGCCAGGCAGTAGGCGTTTACCACCCAGGCGGTATCACCCGAGCCGCCGAGTTCCATGCTGATGGTCGGCAGCGCGATGCCCACGGCAGTGACATCGAGCAGGATCATCGCCAACGACCCGGTCATGGCCGCCAGCACCATCATGCGGCGGCGGGGGGAGAGAGACTCGGTAGGTGCTGGGCCGACCGCGGCCATGCCTAGCGGGTCACATCCGGTGCGGTGGGTGCCAGCGGCGTGGCGCTGAACCGCGGCGACTGAGAGAGGAATGTCTGCGGGTTCTCGAAGGTGACCTTGCGGACCAGCATTTCCAAGTGCCCGCGTCGCCGCATTTCCATCTGCGCCTTGGGAACTGCCAGCGGATCGCTGTGTCCCCAATCGCCAGCCGAGTTCATCCACATGCGCTCGTGACCGTACATCTCGAGGATGTCCACGGCCCGCTGTGGCGTGCACTTGGTGTCCGGATAGAGAGTCATGCCACACCAGAAGCCGCGGTCGAGCACAATTGGCGCGGTGTGTTCCTCGACATGATCGATCAGCACCCGACTCGGATCGATCGCCCCGTGGGCTTTGATGGCATCCATGATCAGGCGCGTGCCCTTGAGCTTGTCTTCTAGGTGCGGGGTGTGCACTAGGATCAACTGCTGGTGCTTCGCCGCCAAGGCGATGTGCTCCTCAAGCACCAGCAACTCGTTGCGCGAGTTCTTGTTCAGGCCGATCTCACCGATGCCCAGCACATTTGGCTTGGAGAGGAAGTCGGGGATGATCTGCAGCACTTCGCGGGCGAAGCCGACATCCTCGGACTCCTTGGGATTGATGCACAGCCAAGTGTGATGGCGAATGCCGTACTGCGCGGCGCGACGC